>CAJMEC010000001.1 GCA_905212345.1 uncultured Sutterella sp.
CTTTGGCTGCCGCCAAAAAGATCCGTTTACGTGCCCTATCCGACGAAGGCCATAAAAAAGCATCCCGAGTTCTCGCTCTTCAAGAACACCCGGGGCATTTTTTTACGGTTATTCAAATATGCGTTAATGCGCTGTCACTGGCCGGCGGTATTTTGGGTGAAAGACTCTTTACCCCCAATTTCACCTCTTTAGTTTCTTTGTTTATCCATGAACCGGCTTTAGCGCACAATGTTGGATTTTGGTGCGGCTTCATCACGTCAACAACCCTATTTATTTTATTTGCTGACTTAATTCCCAAAAGACTGGCTTTAGTTGCTCCCGAGTCCATTGCAATGGCCGTTATCGGACCAATGGGTTTTCTCATCAAAATATTGAGACCTTTTGTTTGGTTTTTCAACGGATTGGCCAACGTTATTATCCGCCGACTCGGTCTACCGGAACGAACTAAGGACAAAATTACTTCTGAAGATATCATCGCAACCGTTGATGCCGGTACCGCAGCTGGCGTTATTGCCGACGAAGAAAAAAATGCTATCGAAAATATTTTCGAGCTGGAAAGTCGAACGGTTCCCAGTTCAATGACATCTCGAGAAAACATTATTTATTTTTTACTCAACGACTCTGAAGAAGAAATCTGCAGAAAGGTTGTCAATTCTCCGCATAACCAATACATTGTTTGCAACGAAAATCTTGATAACGTTGTCGGTGTTATTGACTCTAAAGCCCTCTTGGGTCGGATCATGAGCGATCATCCATTGTCTTTGAAAGATGATGGTTTAGTGCACCCTGTCCAATTGGTTCCGGATTCACTTACCCTTTCTGAGATTCTAGACACATTCAAACGAACCAACAGTGATATTGCCGTTATCATCAACGAATATGCATTAGTTGTCGGAATCATCACGTTAAATGATGTGATGAGTACTGTGATGGGAGACTTGGTAACAACCGAAGAAGAGTCTCAGATTGTCGAACGTGAAGACGGCTCTTGGCTTGTAGATGGCTCCACCCCGGTAGACGACTTGGAGCGATTGCTCAATGTCGATAGTTTGCCGGAAGACTCCACCTACGAAACGGTTGCGGGATTTATGATGTATATGTTACGAAAAATCCCTAAACGAACAGACAAGGTTGTTTATGGCGGTTATCGCTTTGAAGTTATCGACACCGATAACAACAAAGTCGATCAGGTACTGGTATCGCTTATTAAACCTGAATCAGTTAAAAATAGTCCTCAAGATCCATTAACTGCTACGAAAACGATTTAATTTCTAGAAAAACTGCCGCTTTTGCGGCAGTTTTAGTTTATTTCTTTGCAGTTGTTTTTCGTCTGCTGGTTTTGCTTTTTTGCTGAGCAAACTCGAAACCGACCGTTCCGTCTTTCCCCAAAACTAGGTAAGCGGAAAAATTACGCTTCGTTCGATTCGAAACAAATCCCTGCAATTCACTACTTTTTCCTTCAGTCAGTATTTTTGCAGCTTCTTCGGCAGAAATCGGTTGCTGCAGAATGGTCTTACCAATTCTGAAGTCACAGGCCTTTTCTAAAGTTTTTTCGCAGACATAACCTTTAGGACTGTCATAGACATTTGAGCCGCACTTCGGACATTTTCCAACCACAGATAATTTTGAAACATTTACGGGTTCGTCGCTTTCTTTTGCATCATTACCGAAATCAAATTCCAACTTGAATTCATCATTTAAACGAAGCTTGGAAGAAAATGGACGTCCCATTTTGCTGATAAAACCATCAAGAGGACCGATTTCCCCATCCTTGAGCAAAGCTTCTACTTCTGAAACTTCAAAAGTCCTCCCACCCGGATGTTTTGGAAGACTGAAATCACACTTTGTACAAGCAAATCGACGGTAATTTTCAACAATCTCACCCCCACACTTCGGACAGGGATTACTAAGATGAGCAGGGTTTTCGATCGGTACAGTATCGCCCTCGTAGCGTTTGGCCGAGTCAACGATCTCAACGGTCATATCTCGAATTTCTTTCATGAAAATATCTCGAGATAATTTACCCTGTTCAATCTGTGCCAATTTATATTCCCATTCCCCCGTCAATTCGGGTTCAGAAAGTTCTGAGACTCCCAATCCCTTAAGGAGAGCAAATAATTGTCTGGCTTTGAAGGTAGGAATTAGTTCTCTGCCTTCTCTTCTTAAGTAATTTTGAAGCAATAACCCCTCAATGATGGCAGCACGGGTCGCCGGGGTTCCAAGCCCCTTTCCTGCCATAGCTTCCCGTAGTTCATCTTCCTCTACCAATTTTCCAGCGCCTTCCATTGCTGAGAGCAAGGTCGCTTCCGTGTATCGCGGAGGAGCTTTTGTTGCTTTCTCTTCTACAGTAGATTGTTCTACTAACACTTGTTCTTTTTCCGAAACGGCAGGCAAGGTCGCCTCTGCCTCTACTTCTCGCCCATACACTGCAAGCCAGCCGGCTTTAACCAGAATCTTTCCTTCTGTTTTCAGTTTCTCATTTTTAACAGTCGTTATCCGTGTTGTCACGTCATACTCAGCCGCCGGGAAAAAGACAGCTAAGAAGCGTTTGACGACCAAATCGTAAATTTTTTCTTCAGCTTCCGATAATTTTTTTGGAGCCTGAAGCGTCGGAATAATGGCAAAGTGATCTGAAATCTTTGAATTATCAAAAATTCTTTTACTGGGTTTAACCCATTTATTTGAGAGAATTTCACTCACACTATTGGCATACTGAGGCAAATCTGAAAGCACGCCGAGTGTTTCACGCACCGTGCCGAGATAGTCTTCCGGCAGCGCCCGTGCATCCGTTCTCGGATAAGTAAGAACTTTGTGCTTTTCGTATAAAGCCTGTGCTAGAGATAACGTTGTCTTCGCAGAAAAACCAAAGCGGTTATTGGCTTCACGCTGCAAACTGGTTAGGTCAAAAAGAAGGGGCGAAAGTTGCGTTGTTCTTTTTGAGCTGTCCTGAACCTGACCATAAGACTGATTTAGCTTCTGACAGATTGCCAGCGCTTGATCCTGTTGCCATATACGCTCAGCCTTCTCATGAGGACGATCCTCACTTTTCTTAAACGCAGGATCAAACCAAACAGCATCATAATGACCAGCCTTGGCTTTGATTTGAGCATGAACTTCCCAATACTTTTGACTGACAAAAGAGTTAATTTTTTCTTCTCTTTCAACCACAATGGCCAAAGTAGGGGTCTGAACTCGACCAACTGTCGTAAGGAAAAAACCGCCATCTTTGCTATTAAAGGCCGTCATCGCTCGAGTTCCGTTGATTCCAACCAGCCAGTCAGCCTCGGAACGAGAACGTGCAGCATCTGACAAGTGCTGCATTTCCTCATCTGTTCTTAAATGATCAAACGCTTCTCTGATAGCCGCCGGGGTCATTGACTGCAACCACAAGCGTTTAATTGTTTTCTTACACTTACTAGCTTGGATGATATAGCGGAAAATCAATTCACCTTCTCGTCCCGCATCACAAGCATTAATAACTGTCGTAATATCTGAACGTTTTAACAGACGTTTGAGTAACTTTAAGCGATCTTCCGTCTTTTTAATTGGTTTTAAATCAAAAACAGGCGGTAAAACCGGCAAATTGGCAAAAGTCCACTTTCCTCTTTTTACATCGTATTTTTCGGGAACTACTAATTCCAAAAGATGCCCAACGGCAGAACTGACTACGTAGTGTTCTCCCTCAAAATAGTCTTTTTCCCGCTTCAGTCCACCAAGAGCTTTGGCAATATCTGATGCAACGGATGGTTTTTCTGCAATAACTAAAACTTTTTCGGTCATTTGAATTCTTAAAACAAAATTTCTGAGGCCATTCCTCAAATTGCTTTTTTAGAGTAGCACTAAAAGAGAAAAAATTAACAACTTTCTATCATTTGTTTGCTTTTGGAATGTTAATTACGCATTTCTACGACTATATCGTCCACTGATTCAACCAGTTTTGCCCCTTCACGGATCAACTTATGACATCCCTTGGATAACGGTGAATGAATCGACCCCGGAACAGCCATCACGTCTCTACCCTCATCGGCGGCTTCTCTAACTAATGACAACACTTTAGAGCGAATACCAGCCTCAATGACGACAAAATGTTCAATACAAGAAATCATCAATTTTTGACGGGAAGCCCAGGGGTTATCCTCATTTTCCAGCGAGGCAAGAAGCAGTCCATTTTCAGAGGCAAAACGAAGTTTCTTTTCACACAGAGGATCTGAAAGAATATTTTTTGTAACGATCACTAGCGACTGAGCATCTTTTTGGATTGCTGACTTTAGTGCAATATTTTCAATTCCTTCACTGTCGCCCTGAATCAAACTGATCGGATTATTCAGAATGGCTTGAGCCCACGACTTGGCAATGGCTAGCCCTTCTTTGCTCGGGTGAGAGCTGCCCACAAAACCAACTGTCGGACGATTCAATAAAGATAACTGACCAACGGATAACGTCACCAGTGGCGGACGAGCGATTGATAAAAACTTTTGAGGATAATCTTCATCACTCGGGACCACTAGTCTTGCAGTGGGAATGGTATCAAGCAGTTTAAGAATTTCCGTTAGTCTTTGCTCTCGCGACTCGCTCAATGAACCCCGAATTGAAAGAGCAATCGATTGTGGAACCACAGAAGACAAAGCCGAAAAAGTTTGGGAAAAAATATTCTCTGGCAAACCAAATGTTTTTAACAGCCTATAAAAGTTCTCAAAATCCATCTCCGGCGCTAAAGCCAAATGCAACCATTTTCGTTGACTTTCCAGAGACATACCTGCCCTATCCTCGAAATCTTATTAATTGCGTTAGAATTTCCAACTTCTGCTAAATCTCTTTTTGGAGACCGCTTGTGGCTATTTTACCGATTGTGCAATTCCCCAATCCTGTTTTGGCGATGAAGTGTCAACCTGTCAGTGAGGTCAACGATACTATTCGCCGTCTTGCTGCAGACATGGGAGAAACGATGTACAAAGCTCCCGGAGTCGGATTGGCGGCTCCGCAAGTTGGTGAACCCATTCGTATGGTCGTTATCGATGTCAGTGAAGAAAAAAATAATCTGCTGACATTAATTAACCCAGTCATTACCGAATATAGCGATGAAAAAGAAACCGGCGAGGAGGGATGCCTTTCTCTTCCCGGCATTTGGGAAAAAGTCACTCGTAGCACTGCAATAACTGTTCAATACACGGATTTAGACGGTCAATCTCAAGAAATTCATGCCGAGGGGCTGCTCGCCATCTGCATCCAGCATGAGCTTGACCACTTGGACGGTACTGTATTTATCGATCATCTCAGTCGCCTGAAGTACGACCGTGCATGCTCCAAACTCAAAAAACGCCGTCAACAAGAAAAGCGAGATAAGAACGATTAATTTTTATAACGGTGGCAGTGCTTGGCTATTGCCGGAACGATTTGGTCAATCATCGCATCCGGCAAGTCATGTCCCATTGCTTTGACAACCATCATTCTGGAATTTGGAATCAGGCGCGCAACTTCCTCTCCGGCCGCCAATGGCAACAACGGATCTTCTTGACCATGAATGACCAAAGCCGGCGCCATGATACGCCTGAGATTTTTAGAGCGATCTCCCGATGCCAGAATCGCTAGTAATTGACGGTAACTCCAAGTCACATCAAAACCATTTTTCACCATTTCTTCGGCTACTTCCTTAATTTGTTCATCGGAATAGCTCTGCCCAGGCGAGCCAATAGCTTTGAATATTTTTCGAAGATAAGCCTGCATTGCGTGCGCTGAGTTGTCTGACGGCTTACTAAGCAATCCCCTGATAGCCCCCAGTTTTCCCAAGCCTGTGCGAGGATTACCGGAAGCACTCATAACTGAAATCAAGGAAGCCACTCTCTGCGGATACAAATAGGCAACCACCTGAGCAATCATCGCTCCCATGGAAATTCCCAGGATATGGGCTCGTTTAATATTCAACTTATCGAGAACAGCGATGGAATCTGCCGCCATGTCCTCAAGGGAATAACAACCGTTAATCGAACGTTTTAAAAGCGTTTTTACAATCGCCCCAAAGACTGTAAAAAAGCCTATAGGTCGATCAATTTTGGTAGAAGAACCGCTATCTCTGTTATCAAAAACAACAACACGGAATCCCTGTCTAACCAATTGCTCAATTAACCGTCGTGGCCAAGCACAAGAAGGCATTCCCAAGCCCATTATCAGTAAAATCACAGGGGCTGAATCATCGCCGTAAACGTCATAGGCGATACGGATATTGTCAATTGTTTTAAACGTATGCATAGCTTTCCTCGTGCGTCTAAAAAGTGTATCGCTTTACCAACAAGTTTTAAATAGGCGAAGAAAAAAGCCTCTAAATAGAGCGCACCCTAAATTGAAAACACTAAAATTAAAAACATGAGAATCGTATTTGCAGGAACACCCCCTTTTGCCGCACAAGCTCTTGATGCCTTAATTAAGGCCGGTCATGATGTCTGCCTGGTATTGTCGCAGCCTGACCGCCCCAGCGGCAGAGGCATGAAACTTACCCCGTCAGCAGTCAAAGCTTTGGCTGCCTCACAGGGTATTCCCGTTCAAACTCCCAGAACTTTATCGCATAAAAAAGACCCTCTGGAAGCTTCGGCGATGCATGAGCTTTTGCTCGCCGCTACCGCTGACGTAATGATTGTTGCTGCCTACGGTATGCTGTTGCCGCAATCCGTGTTGGATATCCCTAAGGGAATCGGTCCGGATAATTCCGTTAAATGCATCAACATTCACGCCAGTCTTTTGCCTCGTTGGCGAGGAGCCGCTCCCATTACGCGGGCTATAGAGGCCGGAGACTCTTCTTTTGGTGTAACACTCATGAAAATGGAGGCCGGACTAGATACGGGCCCCATGCTTTTGCAAAAGAGCTTCCCCTTAAAAGGAGACGAAACGACCGCTTCTCTTACAGAAACTGTCGCTGAATTGGGAGCGGATATGTTGGTGCAATTATTGTCAGCCCCTCAAGACATTTCAATAACGCCTCAACCTGAGGAAGGCGTGACTTATGCTCATAAAGTTACTAAAGATGAGGGGCGTTTGAACTTTTCGCTGCCGGCTTCAGAAATCGAAAGAAAGATTAGAGCCTTTTCTCCTTTCCCGTCTTCTTTTGCCGAGCATAACGGAACGTTGATTAAATTCTGGCAAGCCCAGTTGTGTCCCGAGATCAGCGGACAACCGGGCGAAGTCGTTGAAGCTGATAAGAATGGTGTTACTGTTGCCTGCGGAAGTGGAGCCATTCGTGCAACCGTTCTGCAACGTCCCGGAAAACCAAAAATGCCTGCACAAAGTTTCCTGCAAGGCTATGCAATATCAGCTGGGGAGTACTTTAAATGAGTACTTCGCTCAGTAAAGCCATCGCTATTAGTGCCATCGGATGGCAGAAAATGCTGTCCGAGTCCTGCTCATTGGAAAAGGCGCTTGAAGTGTGTCTTGCCGGACAGCCAAACGAAATGAAAGGGGTAGTACAGAGTCTGCTCTATACGACCGTAAGACATCGGGCAAAAGTAGAACTGCTCTTAGGCAAACTCGTTAAAAAGCCGCCCCAAGAAAATACAAAAGCTTTACTGTACATCGCGCTGGCGTTACTTCTTGAAGGAAAAGAAAAGGCATTTACAGTCGTCAATCAGGCTGTCGATGCCGCTAAGATGAACGCTGAGACAGCTTGGAGCAGCGGATTTATTAATGCGGTTCTGAGAAATTTTTTACGCAGTCGCTCTCAACTGACGACTGGTTTCAAAACAAATCTTTCGGCTCAATTCAATGCTCCTGGTTGGTGGATATCCAAGGTAAGAAAAGCATATCCGAACCAATGGAGAGGAATTCTGAGTACTCAAAATAAACAACCACCTTTAACAGTCCGCGTCAATCGATCCCAAATCTCAGTGAGTGATTTTCTACTGAAATTAGAACAAAATGGATTGACTGGTAAACAGGTAGGTCCTTGGGCTGTCGTTATTGAGCCAGCTTGCCCTGTTAACAAGATTCCAGGATTTTTCGAGGGACTATGTTCCATTCAAGATGCCGGCAGTCAGCTGGTAACTGAATTGCTGACACTTAAAGAAGGAGATCGAGTGTTAGACGCCTGTGCTGCTCCGGGCGGAAAAAGCGCTCAGTTGCTCGAAACCTATAAGCTCGACCTCACGGCAATGGAAATTGATCCGAAAAGAGCCCCCCGAATTAAGGACACTCTTTCACGGCTTAATCTCAACGCTAAAATTGTTGTTGGAGATGCCAGCGATGAGTCTTGCGTTGAAAAACTTGGCGATTTCGATGCAATTGTGTTGGATGCTCCGTGTACAGCTTCTGGCATCGTTCGCAGACATCCTGACATTGTCTGGTCTAGGAGACCGGAGGACGTTGCACTTCTGGCTCAAAGACAGAGGAAAATTTTGGAAACTCTCTGGAAGAGACTGCCATCTGGCAAAGATTTGTTGTATATCGTTTGTTCTGTTTTTCCAGAAGAAGGGCCTGAACAAATTAAGTGTTTCTTAGAAAAACACCCCGAAGCTCATTTAAAAGGAACGCCCCTAGCGCCAGATGGAGTATTAAGACTTCTCCCAACAGAGCAAGAGGCCGATAAGAACTTGCCAACCAACCATGACGGGTTCTTCTATGCACTACTCACAAAAAGAGGGTGAGGAAAGTGATGCAAATGGTTCGACACGTTATCAATCTGATGCTGCCCCTTATTTTGGGGTTGGGCGTTGTCGTGCCAGCCTGGGCCAATGACATTACGATTATGTCATCGTCCTTATCCTCCCGCACTTCTCCTCCCGAGGGGTTGTACTTGGACGTTAACGTTGAATTTGATCTTCCTAGAAGTGTTCAAGACGCACTAAATAGGGGAATTCCTCTGTATTTCATCACAGAGTTTTCTATTGAACATCAACGTTGGTATTGGGTCAATAAGCCAATTATTGAGGCCTCATTAATGACCCGCCTTTCATACAGTCCACTGACACGACAATATCGCTTGTCTCGGGGTGGTCTCTCCCAATCTTTTGATTCTCTGTCTGAAACTCTGACCATTCTTAAATCACTGCACGGATGGCGTGTATCCGAGAATCCTTTTATTGATAGTCCTGAGGATTGTGTAGCCGAAGTCCAGGTCAGATTAGACACCGAACAACTCCCCCTGCCGATGCAGGTGACAATTGGAGAAAACGATTGGGATCTGACTTCTGATTGGCATACGGTTGATTTTGACCAAAGTGTCACGAATCCCCAGAAGGATAACGAGCAATGAAATATCGCCTAAGATACGGTGCGAGTATCGGTCTCGCCATAGTGGTGGTTTTATTGTTCTTACTAACCTCCGCCGGTTCTACCTCCCACAAGCTTGAACCTTATTTCCCCTTGCTTTTGGTCATCAATGCTTTGGTTGTTTTCGGCTTATTGGTTGCCGTTATCTCATTAATTTCCAGACTCATTAAGCGGTTTCGCCAAAAACAATTCGGCTCACGAATGTTGGCATCGCTTGTCTGCACCATTTCTCTGGTCGCCCTTTTACCGTCATTGCTGATTTACACCATTTCCACACACCTAATCTCGCAAGCTTTTGACTCTGGTGTTGATTCAAGAGTGGAAACCGCTTTGGATTCTGGCGTAGCTCTTGCACAAAATTCTTTATTGAGAATCCAAAATGATCAACTTGTCACCACCCGCACCATTGCGGATAAGCTCAGCACCATTTCATTTGAGGAGATGAGTGATGAGTTGATGCGTATGAGCGATCTGACGAATTCGGCCATTTTGTTCTTAATTGACGGCAATGGACAAATCATTACCCAAACTTCTCCCTTGGGTTCTATTAATCTTGCTATATCAATAAGGGATCTTCAGACTGTACGGCAACAGGGCTATTTTTCTAATCTGGAGGAAGACGCCGATTCAACTGATTTTCAACGAAACCTGCTCAGAATCAGAACAATTGTCCCCATTAATAATCACTCATCTTCCGATGAACTTTTTCTGCAGGTCAGTATTGAAATTCCGGAATCCGTTGCCCATAACATTAACGCCGTCACAAATGGCCTTCGAGACTATCAACAGATTATTTTCTCAAGAAGTGGGTTGCAAACTATCTACCACTGGTCGTTGATTTTAACGTTGATCCTAGCTGTTCTCTGCGCTGTTTTAGCGGCATTTTCCTTCGCCAGCCGAATGACTGCGCCGATTCGACAACTGGCGGAAGGCACACGTCGAGTAACCGGTGGTCACTTCCAGCCCATTAAAGAGTTCACGGGAGCAGACGAAATTAATGAGTTAACACGTGCTTTCAATGTGATGGTTCGACGTGTTAATGATGCGATGGACACATTGGAAAGCAGAAGAGAGAGGTTGGAACAATCCAATATTTTCCGGGAAAGAATTTTGGAAAATCTCTCCACTGGCATCATCGTACTGGATCATCTAAAACGTTTGCGCTCTGCCAATATGGGAGCCGTTCGAATCCTAGGCAATAGTGTTTTACAAATTGGCGTTTCGCTCCAAGAGGCAAATCCCGATCTTGCGAATCTGATATTACCAATGCTTTCAGGAAACTCACGGACGGTTAAGCAGGAAAACGTTTCACTGTCGGTAGACGGCAAAAAAGAGCCGCTCACGCTCATGCTTCGGACTTCGTCCGTTCCTCTTAATGATGGTCCCGGTTACCTGATCGTGATTGATGATATGACACAAGCTGTTGCCGCCCAACGAGTTATTGCTTGGGGTGAGGTCGCTCGACGTATGGCTCATGAAATCAAAAACCCATTGACCCCCATACAGTTAGCGGCCGAACGCATGCAAATAAAACTTTCCAAACATTTGCCAGAGGAAGACATCATTTTATTAAATCGCTATACCAACACGATCGTTGAGCAGGTTTCTTCCATAAAGCAGATGGTCAATGACTTCCGGGATTACGCAAAACTTCCTAAACCCACATTAAGGCCTTTAAATTTAAACGCTGTGCTCGATGATGTTGCATTACTTTATCGACAGGCTGGGGGTTTTGTGTCGTTATCTTTAGAGGATAACATTCCTGAAATTTTGGCGGATCGCGCCCAGTTACTACAAGTTCTTCACAATCTTTTATCAAACGCCAAAGAAGCCTCTAAAAATGAAGCCGAATGCAAAATTTACCTATCCACGCATTTAGAACGTGATGGTAAGGAGAAAACTGTTATCCTCACAATTCGGGATAATGGACCGGGCTTTAGCGAGCAAATACTGGAACACGCTTTTGAGCCTTACATCACCACCAAAGACACTGGTACCGGCTTAGGTTTACCCATGGTGAAAAAAATTATTGAAGAACATGGAGGTTGGATCACGCTGGCGAACGGGTCCGATTCCAATGAACAGAAATCAAATGGTGCTATAGTTACAATTGGTTTTGTCAATTTAGCCTGACCTTTTTTCTCAGACTCTTATTTATTTAAATGGCAAACATTCTTGTTGTAGATGACGAAGTCGGAATCAGAGAACTTTTTAGTGAAATTCTCTCCGATGAGGGTTATACCGTTACTGTTGCTGCCAATAGTGCCGAAGCCCGACGAGCATTGCGCTCATGTTCCCCCGATGTAATTTTGCTCGATATCTGGATGCCAGATACCGATGGCATGTCGTTGCTTAAAGAATGGGCTTCTCAAGGACCTCTTCCTTGCCCGGTCATCATGATGTCGGGCCATGCCAACATCGACATGGCTGTAGAAGCTACGAAGTTCGGGGCTTATTCTTTTTTAGAGAAACCCACTTCCATAAAAACGTTGACGGAAGCCTTAAGGGCTGCGTTGGCCGCAAAGCAAACGATGGAAAGAACAGCCGCTTTAAAACAGGCTGCTTCGGACTCCGCTGAGAAAAAGGCTGCCAAAGAAGAAACACTCTCTCATACTCTTGGAGAGTTAGTTGATTTTTCACTTCCCCTAAGAGAAGCAAGGGATCAATTTGAACGTGCTTATTTTGCACACCTTCTCGAACAAGAAAATTACAGTATGACCCGTGTTGCTGCCAAAGCTCAACTTGAACGTACGCATCTCTACAGAAAGCTACGACAATTGGGCATTGAGTGGACAAAGGAAGAGTCTTGATTTTTTCTTGGGGACGCAGACTAAGCTTGTAACCATAACTTATGAAGATTTTGATTTTGGGAGCCGGCCGCGTTGGCCGATCCGTTGCTGAAACACTGGTCAGTGATGCCAACGATATTACGATCGTTGATGAATCTGCCGAGCGCATTGCTTTGATGCAGGAACGGTTCGACCTCAGAGGTATTGTCGGAGACGCCAGTTCACCGTCAGTATTAAGCAGTGCCGGCGCAATGGATGCTGACTTACTGATCGCCGTGACTGCCAACGACGAAACAAACCTCGTGGCCTGTACTTTGGCAGCGCAAATTTTTAACATTCCTATGCGCATTGCACGAGTCAGAGACAGCGAACTCAGACATTACCCCAGAATTTTAGGTGATGAAGGTTTTCGGGCCACTAGTGTTATTTGGCCTGAACTGGCTCTCGTTACACAATTTTCGAAGCTCATTACCTTCCCTGCTGCCCAGCAGGTTCTTAATTTTGCCGATGACAAGTTAACCCTCTTTACAGTCAATTCCATCGAAAACGCCCCTCTTACCGGAAAAACTCTGGAAGAAGCTTTTCGGTTATTGCCTCAGGCGAAGATGCGTTTTATCTCCATATATCGCCGCAATAGAAGGTTGGAATGTCGGAATGACACTGTCATTGAAGCGGATGATGAGATCACTGTATTGGTTTCCAGTGACTGCGCTGAAACGGTGATTGAAGCGTTTCATCCTTTCGAAAAAGCCGAGACAATCGTACTAATCAATGGAGGAGAGTTATCGGCACTGTTAACCGACAAACTTGAGCCCACCCGCTCAAAAAGAAGAGTCAAAATTTTTGAAGGGAAAAAAGAAATTGCTGAAGACCTCTCTCATCGTCTCACCAGCAACCGTGTCTCCGTATCTCTTGTCAAACATGATGATACGTTGACCTTGATGCAAGAAGGGATTGATCAGGCCGATGTCGTGGTTGCATTATCGAATAATGACGAAACCAATATCATGGCGGCGCTACTGGCTAAGCGTCTGGGAGCAAAGCGCAGCATTGTTTTGTTGGAAAATCAAGTCTATTCTGACTTGGTACGCGGAACCGAGGTTGATGTTACAGTGTCACCTACCCAGGCCTCACTCGGTGAATTATTAAGACATATTCGTTATGGCGATGTTGTTAATGCTCAAGAGCTCTACCAAGACAAGGCCGAAGCTTTGGAAATTATTGCCCACGGCACCAAGAAGAGTTCAAAGGTTGTCGGCAAAGCATTAAAAGAAATTGCCTTTCCGAAAGGTGTCTCTGTGGGAGCTATTGTTCGGGGAGAAGGAGATGATGCCAATGTGCTCATGGCCGAACCCGATCTTACCGTTATGGACGATGATCATTTGATTTTGTTTGTTCCAAACAAAAAAGTGATCCAACGCATTGAACACTTATTTGAAGTGGACGTTGGCTTCTTCTAAGAGAGTTCACCATGCTCCGAACTTTAAAACGCCTCCTTTTCCCAGTACTCAACGCATTAGGGCCTCTGCTCATCTTTTTAGCCGCCGCTCAGTTGTTGCCCATTGCCATTGCCTATCGGGATGGAGAAAATGTCCTTTCGGAGTTTTTTACTTCGGCTGTCATCAGCTTACTTGTCGGCCTGCTGTTTCTTTTTTCTACCAGGCGCTTTAAGCGTGAGCTCGAACCTAGAGACGGATTTCTACTGGTTACGCTTTCGTGGTTCACAGCCGCCATCTTCGGCTCCATCCCATTGGTTTTGTTGCTGCCCGAAGTCCCCTATTACCGACTATTTTTTGAAGCAGTTTCCTGTCTGACCACAACAGGCGCTACAGCTCTGACCAATCTGGCTGATTTACCTCTTTCTCTTAACTATTGGCGTTGTTTGCTCTCTTGGTTAGGAGGCATGGGGATCATCGTTTTAGCTGTCGCCATTTTGCCTCTATTGGGTGTCGGCGGAGCTCAGCTATTTAAAGTCGAGAATTCCAATCTATTCAAAGACGATCGACTTACACCCCGTATCGCAGACACAGCCAAGGCTCTCTACAGCATCTACATCCTTGCGTCGGCTGCTTGTGTAACTGCGTATCACTGGGCCGGTATGAATTGGGATGATGCGGTTATGTTCATGTTTACAACCATGAGCCTAAGCGGAATTACACCTTACGATCAAAGTATTGGCTACTTTAATTCTCCAGCTATTGAAATGGTTGCCGTCGCTTTTATTGTTTTTTCCGGCTTTAACTTCTCTTTGCATTTCACCGCTTGGAGACAACGTTCTATTTCCGCCTATTTCACCGATATTGAAGCGCGTTCTTGGCTTTTTGTTTTATTGATCGGTATTTCTATTGTTTTTGGCGTATTAACTTTTAATCACGTTTATCCGACGTGGGAAATTACACTAAGACATGCCGTATTCAATGTGGCTTCCCTTTTCTCAACAACAGGCTATACAACCGAAAACTATGAACTCTGGCCATCATCGTTGGGATTTTTACTCTTAATTGGCAGTCTTTTTGCTTCTTGTTCCGGATCAACGGGCGGCGGTGTCAAAATGATTCGCATGCTCATTTTTGTAAAGCAAGCTATTCTCTGTCTTCACACATTACTTCGACCGCGAGATTTTCTGCCGTTAAGACTGGGGAAACATACCATTTCCAATAATTTAGCCGCTAACGTATCGGCCTTTTTTGCACTACATGTCTCCGTCGTTCTTGTGTGCACCCTGCTGATTATGTTTTCTGGCGTCAATTTAACTGAAGCCTTCTCAACCGTTCTCGCCTGTATTGCCAACACCGGTCCAGGCCTTGGCTCAGTGGGCCCCGCCGGCAATTACGCATCGTGCAATCCCATGCATCTGTGGGTGGGATCATTTTGTATGTTTGTCGGCCGTTTGGAACTTTTCACTGTCTTTGTAATCTTTACGAGATCTTTCTGGCGAAGCTAGGTAAGCGGTTCCCAGTGAACGTTGACCCCCTTATCGGCTGCCTTTCTTAATAGTTTCAAAAGTGCATAAAACCGAGTTTTGATGGCAACAGAAGCTAACATTGCGGGCTTTTCTTTAGCTTCATCCTCGTCTTCCGGCACTTCTGACTGAGCAATGGATTCGATAACTTGTTCCAATGAGGCAATGATTGAAGGCAGATCTTGCGCTAAAAAGGCTCCTCTTTCGTGGAAAATAATCCCTGCTTCTTTAAACACTGGTTCAACATGATTTCGCATCATGATGACTTCGCCACTAACTTTAGAACGGAAAACAACAACCGCCATCTCACTCTCCTCTAGGAAATTAGCTTCACTATAATGCTTCTAAACTCATTATTCTAAGTGATCCACATGACACGTCCTGCGTTTTCATTCCCATTAAAAGAAGAAGAATTTGTTGAGCTTGACGAATTACTTGCTCAACTCGATGAAGAGAGCATGCCAATGGATGCTTCTCAAGCCGATGGTTTCCTAACCGCTCTTTGTCTTTTACCAAAAGAAGTAAGCCCTGCAGAGTGGATGCCCATGATTTTCACTGCGCCATCGGCTAAAGCCTCTAAGTTGGATGAAAAACGACAGACTCGGCTCGAAGAACTCGTTTACAGACGCTATCGTGAAATAAACCAACGTCTTAGTCAATTAAAACCTATCGATCCGATCGTTTTCGAACCGGAAGATGAAAATGGTCAGCCTTTAGAGGGTGAAGACGAAATTATTGCCTTGCAACCGTTTGCTTCTGGTTTTTTAGCTGCCGCGCAAAATTGGAGTGGTCTATTGGACTCAGAGGACTCAACAATCAGCTCCTGTCTTGTTGGCATATGGCGTCACCTGCCTGATGAGGAAATCGGAGATTTTGCCTCCGTAAGAGATGAACTTTTATCTGAATCACCCTTAGAAAATCTCGATGATGCGATTGAAGATATTGCCGTTTGCATCAAACAAATAGCGGCCATTACCCGAGGCTTTTCTGAAAAAAGAACTCACAAAACCGAAAAACCATATCGTCGATCAAAATATCGATAATAACTTACCTTTTATTGTTTATTCGACCGGCCCAAACGACCAATATTAAGACAGGGATACCGATAACAGCGGTTCCGATAAAAAATAAGTTATAGCCGACACTTTCTACAACAAAACCGGAAAAGCCAGCTAAAAACTTCGGCAACAACAACATGATTGAACTGAATAAAGCATACTGTGTGGCGGTGTAGGCTACGTTGGTCAAACCCGACAGGTAGGCTAAAAAAGCCACTGATGCGATTCCCGCTGCCAGGTTATCAGCGCTTACTGTTAATACTAAATAGGGGAGATGATGCCCTTGGGTTGCCAACCATGAAAAGAGTAAATTGGTCAAAGCTGAGAGCAATCCACCTAAAAATAAGGTTTTCATGACGCCCACACGGGCACTGATGAGTCCGCCCAGAAATGCGCCTGCCAACGTCATCACAACACCAAACACTTTAGAAACCGCTGCGACCTCTTCTTTTGTAAATCCCAAATCCTGATAAAAAGGATTGGCCATTACTCCCATTACAACATCTGAGATCCTATACGTTGCAATCAAGCACAAAACAATAACAGCGTGCCAACGGAACCGAATGAAAAAATCCATAAACGGCATACAAGCCGCTTCATAAAACCACACGTACAGATTAACCATCCGTTCAGACCAATGAGGATGCTTCTGTTGACATTCCAAGCGATGTTTAACGGTCTGCTCTGAAGTTGTTTCTCTTACATTGTTTCTTGGTTCCGGGGACAATACAACCGTCAGAACACCGACAGCCATACTCAAAGCCATTACACAGTAGGCAGCCTTCCAGGCCTGCGGGTCGTAACCACTTTCCACCGTTGTAAAAAAGGCCGCTAAGGCTAGGGCTCCTGCTCCGGCCCATATCATGGCCAGTCGATAGCCAGTTTGATAAGTTGCCGCTAATGCAGCTTGCTCCGATAAGTCAGCACTTTCAATACGGTAGGCGTCCAAAGCAATATCTTGGGTAGCTGAAGCAAAGGCTGTCAGCACTGTAAAACCAATCATTAACGACAGATTCTTCTGAGGATCTGTAAAACCCATTGCCAATAGACTGCATAAAACCACACATTGAGAGAATAAAAGCCAAGAACGTCTTCGTCCCATAAATAAGGTCAAAAACGGTATACGAAGCTTATCAACAAGGGGAGCCCACAACCATTTAAATCCGTAAGCCAGTCCCACCCAAGTGACCATGCCGATTGTACTGAGTTCGATTCCTGCTTCCCTTAACCAAAATGACAGAGTTCCCAAAACCAAAAGCAATGGCAAACCAGAAGAAAAGCCAAGAAAAAACATTCTCAAAGCCGGCGCTTTGGTGTATACATGTAAAGCTGCTAACCAAGGATGCTGCGAGGCTTTAGAGCGAAAAAACATCTTTAAATCAGTTCCTCTCGTTGAATAAAGCGCCATTTCGAGGCAGGGAGATCATCAGGCAAACGGTAGCTACCCAAAGCTACGCGATGAAGGGCGCTTACACGATTGCCCACAGCCGCCACCATACGTTTAACCTGGTGGTATTTCCCTTGAGTTATTTGCATTTCAAAAACATGATCGTCAATCTGAAGCAGTTCATCCGCGGCCACTTTTTCGCGCTCGCCATCGAGCATAACCCCTTCTAATAAATGCCCGAACATCTCTTTAGTCATAGCATGCTTAGCGGTCACCCGATAGATTTTTGAGACATGTTTTTTTGGATGTGTCAAACGATGAATTAAAGCACCGTCATCCGTCAGTATTAAAAGACCGGTAGTATCTTCATCTAAACGCCCAACCGGCTGTACTCCCCGATTTCTTAGAGGAGCAGGCAGTAGCGATAAAACGGAAGGGTGATGCAATGGCTTTCGAGAGCATTCATAACCTGCCGGTTTATTCATCGCGATAATCGCTTTGTCAACGTAAGGCCAATCCACCCCATCCACACTAAAAATCAGATCATTTACATCAAAATCGCCTTGGGGATCCTCGACAACCGTTTGATTAATCGCTACGTGACCATTTACGATGAGTCCCTTGCATTCATGACGCGTACCAAAACCCTGTGTAAAAAGAATCTGTTCGAGCTTCATTCTCACACCTCATAGTCAACAATCAGAGGCGCATGGTCAGAAAATTTCTCTTCACTGTAAACCGACGTGTGGCGAGCTGTTTGAGCCAAAGCACTTGTGGCAATTTGATAATCGATTCGCCAACCAACATTTTTGGCACGAGCCTGCCCTCTCTGACTCCACCATGTGTATTGTTCCTTTGTTGGTTCCAATAATCGAAACACATCCACCCAGCCCTCAGAAAAAAGATTCGTTAGCCATTGTCTTTCTTCGGGCAAGAAACCGGAATGGGTTAAGTTGCCTTTCCAATTCTTAAGATCGATTTCTTTATGAGCGATATTGACATCACCACAAAATACGATTTCTTTTTCACTGTTTTTCAATTCTTGCAGGTGTGTCCAAAACGCATCCAAGAAGCGATATTTAGCCAACTGTCGTTCCGAAGAACTTGTTCCGGAAGGAAAGTAAACTGAAACAATTTTGTAATTATTAAACTCTGCACAAACATACCGACCTTCAGCATCAAATTCCTCATTTCCAAATCCAATCTGAACAGCAATAGGTTCTTGTTTGCAGTAAAGCGCTACGCCGGAATATCCTCTTTTTTGAGCTGTGTGCATATAGAGATGATAACCGTGGTCATGCAACACTTCCGAACTAAAATCCGAAGCTTGTCCTTTGAGTTCTTGCACACACAATACATCGGCTTGTTGTTGATCGAACCATTGCCAAAAATTCTTCTTCGCAGCCGATCTCAAGCCGTTCGCATTAAAGGTGATTATGCGTAACATGTTTTTTCTCATTAAAATTTGAACGTTGGGGTAATTATCCTTAATCGTTAGAATTTTTGTCGGACTTCTATTATGTCTTTACAACATCAATTTATTGAATTTGCTCTTGATACGAATGTTCTTCGTTTTGGTGAATTCAAAACCAAAGCCGGTCGCCTCTCGCCTTATTTTTTCAATCTCGGGCTTTTTAACACTGGTAAAACATTAGGAAAATTAGCTGAGTTTTACGCTCAAACTCTTCTTACCGCTCGCAAAGAAGGCAAAATTGAGTTTGATATGATCTTTGGCCCAGCATACAAAGGCATCCCTTTAGCAGCGGCCGTTGCCGTGAAGTTATCTGAGATGGGATGTGATATCCCCTATGCCTTTAACCGAAAAGAAGCAAAGGATCACGGTGAAGGGGGTATGATCATCGGCGCTCCTCTCAAGGGCAAAGTCATCGTTATTGATGACGTTATTTCCGCCGGAACATCCGTTCGTGAATCCGTCAAATTAATTCAGGCGGCCGGTGCTCAAGCCAGTGGCGTTCTGATTGCGCTTGATCGCATGGAAAAAGGTGGAAATGCAGAACAGATGACAGAAGTTTCAGCGGTTCAGGATGTGATTAACACGTTCCACATGCCTGTTATTTCTATTATCAATCTGAAAGACCTGTTAGCTTTTATGGACGAAGACACCCCCATGGCTCAACAGGCTCGGGTCTATAAAAAAGCCGTCCAAGACTACCGAGATCGTTACGGAGCCTAATAAACTATTTTGAAAAAAGCCTCTTGGCTAGTAACCAAGAGGCTTTTTAATTAGGCCAGCTTTTTGCGCAACAGTTGATTGACCTGAGCAGGATTAGCCTTACCCTTACTGGCCTTCATCACCTGCCCAACCAAACCGTTAAGAGCCTTTTCTTTACCTGCGCGGAACTCTTCGACATTCTTGGGATTATTGGCAATAACTTCGTCAACAATCTTTTCGATTGCTCCGGTATCCGAAATTTGCTTCAATCCCAACCGATCAATCAAAGCATCCACACTTTCGTCGCTACCGTCCATAATAGCGGCAAAGATTTTCTTAGCTCCCTTATTATTGACAGTATTGTCCAGCACACGGGTAATCAACTGAGAAAGTTTTTCCGGAGTAACCGGCAAAGTCTCAACAGTCATCTCTGACTGATTCAATGCTGCTGATACTTCTCCCATCACCCAATTGGCCGCAATCTTCTTATCGCTGACTTTATCAGCCACTGATAAGTAATAGTCAGCTAACGCCTTCGAAGAGGTTAAGATAGAAGCGTCGTATTCGGACAAGCCAAATTCACCGATCAAACGAGATCGCATTTGTTCGGGCAGTTCCGGCATCTCAGAGCGAACCTGCTCGAGCCAATCGTCGGAAATATCCAACGGGAGTAAATCCGGATCCGGGAAATAACGATAGTCCATTGAATCTTCTTTGGAACGCATTTCACGCGTTTCACCGGTATCAGGGTTGTAAAGTCTTGTAGCTTGAACAACTTTTCCGCCATCTTCAATTAATTCAATTTGACGGCGAACCTCATATTCAATAGCTTCTTGTAAAAAGCGGAATGAATTCAAGTTCTTAATTTCGCAACGCGTACCGAACTCTTTTTGTCCAACGGGGCGCACACTGACATTGGCGTCACAACGGAAATTACCGTTTTGCATATCCCCGTGACTAATACCAAGCCAAACCACCAATGCATGCAAAGTTCTTGCATAAGCCACAGCTTCTTCTGCAGAACGCAACTCAGGCTCTGTTACGATCTCCAATAAAGGAGTCCCGGCACGATTTAAGTCGATACCGCTTTGTCCGACTTCCAGACCATGCACACTCTTACCAGCATCTTCTTCAAGGTGAGCTCGTGTCAAATTAAGTGTTTTCATATATGGTTCACCCTTTTTAGGTGTAACCATGAAAGACACTTGACCGCCAATGACAATCGGCCACTCAAACTGACTGATCTGATAACCCTTAGGCAAATCGGGGTAGAAATAATTTTTTCGGTCAAAGATGGAGCGAGAAGCAACCTTAGCTCCAATTGCTAAACCGAATTTCATGGCTTTTTCAACAGCTCCCCGGTTCAAAACAGGTAAGGTTCCCGGTAAAGCTAAATCCACAACACAAGCATGTGTGTTAGGTTCCGCACCAAAATCTGTTGAAGCGGCGGAAAAAATTTTCGTCTTGGTCGAAAGCTGAACGTGTGTTTCAAGACCGATCACAACTTCCCATTGCATAACTGTCTTCCTTTTTAGTAACCGGCCGGAATGTGTTTGTGCCAATCCGTCTCGCACTGATAACGATGAGCAATACCCAAAAGTTTGGCTTCATTGAAGCGAGCACTAACCAATTGGAAGCCCAAGGGCAAACCATTGGAGTGAATTCCACAAGGCAATCCCATGCCCGGTAACCCAGCCAAAGAAATCGGCACTGTATAAAGGTCGCTCAAGTACGCTTGAACCGGGTCACTCTTTTCTCCGAAACGATAAGCAGGACCGGTAGCCGCTGGGCTAATAATGGCATCAACATCATTACAAACTGCGTTGAGCTCATTGGCAATCAGACGGCGCACGCGTTGAGCCTTAATGTAGTAGGCGTCGTAATAGCCATGAGAAAGGACGTACGTTCCGATCATGATTCGACGTTGTGGTTCAGCGCCCAACGCTTCCGAACGACTGCGTTTAATCATGTCTTGAATATCGGTGTAGTGTTTGGCCCGATAACCGTATCGCACCCCGTCATAACGGCTAAGGTTAGAAGAAGCTTCTGCACAAGCCACCACGTAATAAACAGGAACACCTAAATCAACCGTCGGTAACTCAATATCAACGATTTTGGCTCCCATTCGCTCGTAAGTCTTAATCACCTCTTCGATACTACCGGCCAATTCATTGTCCAAGCCCTGCGCAAACCAACTGCGAGGCACGCCGATCTTCACTCCATCCATACTCATGTTCAGATAGCGGGTGAAATCTTCTTTGGGTAGATCTACACACGTAGAGTCTTTAGGATCAAACTCGATCATCTCATTCATGACCCAGGCGCAATCCTCTGCAGAACGAGCTAGTAGCCCTGGGGTATCAAGACTTGAGGCAAAAGCGATAACACCCCAACGACTCGGACGTCCATAGGTTGGTTTTAACCCTGTCACACCAGTGAAAACAGCCGGTTCACGAATGGAGCCGCCCGTATCCGTACCGGTAGTCACAGGAGCTAAACTTGCTGCTACAGCACAAGAAGAGCCACCAGACGATCCTCCCGGAACACAGTTTTTATCCCAAGGATTCAAAACTTTGCCATAAGCAGAGTTTTCGTTACCGCCTCCCATTGCAAATTCATCGCAATTGAGTTTACCGAGGCAAACCATGCCGGCACGATTCAGATTTTCAACAACGGTCGCATTAAACGGGCTCATGTAGCCATCAAGCATCTTACTGGCAGCTGTCGTAGCCCACTCTTTTGTCACAAAAAGATCTTTGTGCGCAATAGGAATACCCGTTAAACGAGTCGCATCTCCGGATGCAATTCTTGCGTCCGCTTGTTTGGCCTGTTCCAGCGTAGCTTCCGCTCTGACATCCAAAAAAGCATTCAGATCTTTATTTTGTTCAATACGATCCAAATAAACTTTAGCCAATTCCACGGCTGAAATTTCTTTTTTAGCGAGCTTTTCACTGAGCTCAACCACTGAAGCATGAAAAAGTTCGTTTGACATTATTCAATCACCTGCGGTACCAAGAAATGACCATCTGCTTGTTCGGGAGCATTTTTCATATTATTTTCCCGATCATTGACCTCTCGCACAATGTCCTCACGAAGGCGCTGAGAACCATCATGAGGGTGTGGCATCGGTTCCACCCCTTCGGTATCTACAGCCTGAATGCGTTCAATCATTTTGAAAATATTGTTTAATTCACCCTGCATGCGCACAGCTTCCTCGTCATTTAATTCCAAATGACTGAGGTTGGCGATTCGGCGAATATCTTCAAGAGCCAGTGTCATAGATTAATCCAATAAAACAGTTCATAAAGCCCTCAATAGGGCCATGCTAACCTGTGAATTCTAATGATTTTTTGATGTATTTAGGAATTCATTGTGAAGCCTTCTCCTATAACTCGGCTTCTTTTCAGTTCATGACATTGACAAGAAAAGTTTCACGATGTTTCGATACTTTGCTTTTACGAAAAACTTGGGCAATAATCATTTCACAATTTCGATACTCAACCGTCATGTTAAAGCACCGTTTATTATCAGGATTTACCGTTATCGCCGCTGCTGTTTTACTATCAGCTTGTTCTGGAGGCGGCGGATATTTTCAAGATGATGGTCCTCCTTCCGGATTTTTTGCTGATTCCAATTTCAGCAATCTCCCCGATGCCACCCCAAAATATGAAAAACCGCATAGCGGAGCAAATAAACCCTATACAGTCGGTGGGAAGCGGTACGTGCCAATCACTGGTGATAAACCCATGACACAGCGTGGCACTGCCTCTTGGTATGGAAAAAAATTTCATGGAAGAAAAACGTCGACCGGTGAGACATACAACATGTATGCCATGACCGCAGCCCACAAAACCATGGAGCTTCCCAGTTATGCAAAAGTAACTAACTTAAACAACGGCAAAAGTGTCATTGTGAGAGTGAACGATCGGGGACCGTTTGTCGACAACCGTATCATTGATTTGTCGTATGCCGCTGCCAGTAAACTGGGATACGTTAAAAATGGAACCGCTCCAGTTAAAGTTGAGCGAATCCGCATGGCTGATATTAAAAACGGACGAATTCCGGCAGCCGCAAGTGGAATTATTCAACTGATTGACGATTCAAAAGTTACTGAAAACAGCGCTGATATTGCCGCTATCGCGAGCGTCATCGGTACCGCAGCCGCAGTGGTCAAGACTGTTAAACAAAAGCAAGAGGAACATAAACAAATTCAAGCTCAGCAAGTTCCGCCTCCCAATACCATTGTGATTGAACCTTCTTCAACCACATCCTTTACATTGGACGATGTTCCCAATGACTTGCAAGGCGCTGTCAATTTAACAGAAGTTGCAAAACACGACATGGTTAGCACAGAAGTTAATTTATCTTCCGCTACGACCGCAACAACCACTTCCAATCATTGGAGTATTCAAGCTGGCGCATTCGGTTCTGAGAGCAATGCCAAAAACTACGCTCAAACGGTTCAACAAAAAATAGGACGAAATGTCACCATTCATCAAGATGGCAGTTTGTATCGAGTAGTTATCGGTGAATTTTCCTCTAAAGATGCCGCGTCTTTGGAGGCACAATCATTGGGTGAAATTCTGGGCAAGAAACTAGTGCCGGTACAACTGCAATAGGAGAGCACAAAATGCAATTGCAAAAGACAGTCAACGAGTTTTGGAATTTGAAAGCCCAGCCCGCTTTGATGGAATACATAAAAATTCCTGCTAAATCGACAGCCTATGACAGATTGTGGCAGCAACATGGTTTCTTAGATCAGTGTTGTGAATTGGGACAAAAGTGGGTAAAGGAATGTTTACCGCAAGCTCAAACGGAAATTATTAGAGAAAAAGGCAGAACGCCGTGTTTATTTGTAGATATTCCCGCTACAAGGGATAACTGTACGGAAAGTGTTGTCTTTTACGGACATTTAGATAAACAGCCTGAAGCTGGAGGGTGGAGTGAAGGATTAGGTCCTTGGACACCTGTTGTCAAAAATGGAAAGTTGTACGGCAGAGGCGCTGCTGACGACGGTTACAGCCTTTTTTCGATGGTGACCTCAGTTTATGCCCTAAAAAAGCTCAATCTATCCCACCCGAGAGTTATCGGTATTTTTGAAACACAAGAAGAATCAGGATCAAACGATTTACCGTATTTTTTACATAAGCTTAAACACAGGTTTGGCGAACCCAAATTTTTTATCATTTTGGACAATCATTGCGGTGACTACGATCATGTTTGGCTAAGCACATCTGTTCGAGGGGTAATTTCTGGAACATTACGAGTACAAAGTATGCATTTCGGCGTACATTCTGGTACCTACTCTGGCATGGTTCCTGATCCTTTTGCGATTGCTCAGGCTTTGGTTGCTCGTCTTCACGACCCTGCAACAGGATTTGTGAAAATAGCCTCTTGTTATGCTGAGATTCCTAAAAGACGCCTTGAGCAATTGAAAAAAGCCAGCGATGTGCTGGGCGATCTTTCTTGGAATCACGCTCCTTTGTTACCGACTGTCAAAACAAAGTGCACCACTAACCATGAAATACTCATTCAAGAAACTTGGAAACCTGCTTTGACGATAATCGGAATTGACGGTATGCCGAAAATCGAAGATGCCGGCAATGTGATTCAGAGTTCTGTTGCCTTCAGACTGTCCATGCGCTTGCCTCCCGATATTGATTTTGAAAAGGCACAAAACGATATCGCGCAGACTCTAACAACCAATATTCCTTATGGCTGTCAGGTAACTTGGCAATATCCGGAGGACCACCCGGGATGGTCAGCCAAGGACAATTCGAAAGAAATAGAAAATATTTTTGATGACGCCGCAAAAAAAATTTTCGGTAAAGAAGCTGTCTTTTTAGGTCAAGGCGGATCCATTCCCATTGTTAATACTTTTGAAGAGCTTTTCCCCTCCGGTGCCTTTATCTTAACCGGTGTTTTAGGACCACAGTCGAATGCTCACGCCCCAGACGAGTCCCTTGATATTGAGTACACCAAAAAGTTATCTGCTGTGATTGCCGAAGCGCTGCATCACTGTCCTTAGGAGAAAAGGCAATGAGACGGGACGTAGTTACAGAGGTCATTGTTGATTACGGAGAGTTTGTTGAAAACTTTGCTACCGTGTTAGAAGCAACAGATTTTATCAACGGAAATTTAGATGAACTGGATTGGCCTTTAGCTGCCTGGCTTGAAGACTCAAGCGGTCGGAAAAAATGGGATTTTCAAATAATTGATGACGGTGCCGGCGGGGTCGAGTTAGTCGCCGGGGAGCCTGTCAAATCAGGTTCATATTATCGTCCGGTTCATTAATGTGGAGATTACGATGGGTTGCGTTTTATGTCATCCTAAAAACGAAAATGTTATTTGGAAAAATAAAGAATTAAGAGTCATTCAAGTGGATGACCCTCAATTTCCTGGCTATTTCAGAGTTATTTGGAATGAACATATTGCCGAAATGTCGGATCTGACTGATGTGGAGCGGCAATTATTGGAAAAAGTCCTCTTAACCGTGGAAAAAGCAGTCCGAGCACAAATGCAGCCCGATAAGATCAATTGGGCGCAATTTGGCAATATGGTTCCTCATTTACACTGGCACATTATTGCCCGATATCGTGACGACTCTCATTTCCCAGAGTCAATTTGGGGCTTGAAACAAAGAGAAATGGCTGAAGAGAGAGTACAACAGCTAAAAATTAAAGCTAACAACGCAGCAGTTGAAATTCAAAATCGTTTGAATCAATTATTCTAAGAGCCGCACTCACGAAGGACTTGACCATGTTTTTTGGCAAGTCCTTTCAGCGCGTTGATTTGTTCATCTGACAGTGCTGCAAAAATCAAATTCACGTTATCGGTTGGACTTCCAATTATTCGAGTCATACGCAAGTCGTTCATTTTAAGTCGGACCTTTGCGTTTTCAAGAAATTGCTGTGCTTGTTCTTGTGTTGAGAAACTTCCTAATTGAACAGCATTCAAAAGAGGACCGGAGTGAATAACGCTTGCTGAACGGTAACCCTTTTTTCTTACCTGATCCGCTAATGCTTCGGCCCCTTTTTGAGTAGTAGTCGGAATAATAAAAACAACATGTGAGTCAGCAGACAGAACTGACTCAACACGAACTACTTCCAAAAGCTTAGCGGATTCGATTGAGCGGTTGATAGCAGGCAAGACACGTCTGGAAAGGGGACCTATTTTGTAGCAAACCGGAAGTTGATCGGTTAAAACAAGCTCAGATTCGACTTTTTCTATCGATAAATTTTGAGACAAAGAATCAAAATTTTCCTGCACAGTTGATTCTTCGATTAATTCTTTTTCTTTCTCTTGATCCGGCTTCTCTAAGACTGCAGAAGAAGACATTTGTTGAGCTTGTTTCCGGTATTGCTCAATATATCCTTGCAGATTTTGAATGGGCTCAATGTTACTCATTGCCTCAGGAAAGACCTCCTGCTGGACACGATCAGTGTTATGAATGACAGCCTCCTGCGGATCCATTACCCAATCCTTAAAACTATCCCAAGCATAGATGACCGCGCAAAGCAGACACAGGATTATTGCCAATGCTCTCATCTTACAAACTCACCATCAGCACGTAGTGCTAGACCTCTCAGCACCAAATTATGTTTGATAATGCTATTGGGAAATTCTTTTTGTAGGTAAGGTGCAAAACGACTGACAGCACCACCGGCTAAAACCAAAGTCGGTTCAAAGCCATGCTGCTGCATTACTCTCATTCCCCTCTCGATTAATCCCAATTGTGAATCCACAATACCTGTCACAATTCCTGTCATGGTATCGGTCGGAAAATCCTCATACTCTCCATCAGCTTTCGGTAGCGTGGCAGTGCCAGTAACAAGACTATCTCTCATTAAAATAACGCCAGGAGCAATCCTTCCTCCCGCAAAAACCATCACATCACCCTTGGGAAAGACGCAATCAACAGTTGTTGCCGTTCCAACGTGAACAACTAAAAGGGGTCTATTTGGTAAAAAATAAATAGCGCCAATGACTGCGTGCCAACGGTCAGATCCTAATTGTGTCGCTGTTTTATACGAATTAATTACAGAAAATGGACCATCGTAGCGCTCTTGAGCTTTTAACCAAGTAACTTTTGACCCCAAAGACTCAAGTAGACGAGTTACAGATAACGTCAAGTCTCTGGAAGCCACAGAGCAACCATAGACATGTTGGTGAGGAATTTTTTCCAATGAAGATAATAACTTCTCTGAAAAATGATGTGTTCCGCCATGCACAATGGTATGGGGAGATTCCGGATCGTCCGTCGTTGCCCACTTGAGCGCCGTGTTTCCAAGATCGATTAATAAATTCATTTCTTAGACCGAATACTGATGCTGCCCGATTGCAAGACCTTTATTTCCTGATTGGCACGGACCAGCAAATGACCCGTCTCATCAATTCCCAACACAAGAGCATCATAAGGTTCGCACCCCTCTTCAAGGACACTCACGGTTTGGTTTTTATAAGCTGCAATTGTATCCCAGAGCGCTTGTGTTCGTTTCAATCCTTCAGAACGAACGTTATTGATGGCAAAAACGACTCCAGAAGATAAAAGCTTTAGCCAAAAATCTGTCTTTTCAACGTCACATAAAGGCAGTACATCTGCAAGACAAGCGCGGCCGTACCCATCGTGTCTTAAAACGTTCTTCAAATTCAAGCCAATCCCAACCACCAGCACAAAATGATGATCCGGACTTTTGGTTGTTTCTACTAGAATGCCTGCTAACTTTTTCCCGTTTAAAAGAACGTCATTTGGCCACTTTACCTCGGCCTTGACTCCTTGTTTTCTCAAACGTTCAACCACCTCAGCACCAATTGCCAAGGTAACTCCACTAATCTCACGCAAATCTCGTCCAATCGGCACTGCCACAGAAAACATCAGACAGTTATCCCCCGCATCCCAGCGGCGCCCTCTTGTTCCCCTTGCATTTGTTTGTTTGATCGCTCGACGAACAACAACAGAAGACAATACTTCTTTTTTTGCTCTGTTTAGCAGATCTGTATTCGTTGAACCCGTCTCCGACACACATTCATATTCCGTAGTTAAAGTATTTTCCATGGTTGTCAATCCTTTAATCAGTCAGTGCAAAAACTGCTAATGAGCGTAACAAAAGATTTAAAAAGCCTTTAAAATTACCCGCTTACATTTAAAATGTCCACGGTTGACTCAATTTAAGAATTCACTGGCGTTTATCGAATGATAAGACTGTTTTTTTCTTTCCTCTGTATTGTATTGGGTTTCGTGAGTGTCGCGAATGCGGCGGCGCCACAATTGAAGTCTCAATCCTGGATTCTCGTCGATCGGTTAACGCATACGACGTTGGCTAATAAAAACGCAGATGTCCGCACTAACCCGGGAAACACCGTTTTGCTGATGGTGCTGTATACAGCAGAAAAAGCGATCAGTGAAAAAATCATCAGCCGTAACACTTCTATTACCGTAAACAACGATGCATTGTCTATTCCTCCGTTAAATGCCGCTCGCTTTTATTTAGAGCCCAACCAATCTGTCACGGTATTGGATCTTGAAAAAGCCATTGCTGTCATGGGAGCTAATGATGCGGCAGTTGCGCTAGCCGAAGGGATTTATCAGACGATTGATCGCTTCGTTGAGAAAATGAATGAAAATGCCCAAAAGTTGGGAATGAAAAATACTCATTACACATCTTTGATCGGCACCAACGATAAAAATCAATACTCTAGCGCCCGCGACACATTGATTTTGGCTAACGCTCTGTTAAACGATTGTCCAGAACTTAGTGATATTTGGACAATTAAAAGTCTCAATAATGGCGTATTGAACCACAATAACAGCAACAGTTTCTTATGGCGAACTAAGGCTATTCGTGGCTTACATCGTTCACATTTTCAGATGAAATCCTGGGATAGCGTTATCTATTACTCACGTGATTACGTTGAAGCAGATACTCGATTTTCTCGTGAATTGTTAGCCGTAACGCTGGGAGCTGAAAGCGACCGACAAAATACCGATGACACAATGAAACTGGTTAATTGGGGAGCTGATAACTACAAAACTTTACTGCTTTATCCTGCTCTCGAAACGATTGATCGTTTACCGGTTGAATTAACAGATGATGGAAAAGTTCGCGTAGGCGTGAAAGAAAACGTTTATGTTACGCTTCCACGTGACGCAATCCTTCAAAAAGGAATGAAGGGTTTTTCAGCGACAGTCTCTCGCCTTGATCCTTTGGTTGCTCCGATAAAAGAAGGTGAACGCATAGGTGAAATAACCATATACTTCAATAAGAAAGTGGTGGCTAAAAGTGAATTAGTCGCTTTGCACGATGTTCAAAAATCAAACTTCTGGCGTCGGCAATATCAACGGCTAAAAGCACTGATTGGATTACAATAGAGCTATTATGAAACAAGAAAAAGAATTGCTTGAATTTCCTTGTGATTTCCCCATTAAGGTTATGGGATTTGCAGATCCCCAATTTGCCAGCACCATTGGGAAGTTAGTTAAGGAATTTGATCCTTTATTTAACCCAGAAACAATAGCGAGAAGACCGAGTAAACAAGGTCGTTACGAGGCGTTGCACATTGTCGTACACGCCACTGGACGAGAACAACTCGATTCTATTTACATGGCATTAACACACCATCCGATGGTCAAGGTTGTTCTCTAATGACTGATATTGAGAACGTTTCCGCCCATTCTGTAAAAGCTTGGTTATTGGCTATACGTCCAAAAACGTTTGGCGTAGCCGTAGCTCCTGTGTTGGCTTCTTTGGCTGTTTGCCTATCTGATACTGGATTCATTAATCCGGTTACCGCCGCTTTAACAGCATTACTGGCCATTGTTATGCAAGCGATTACCAACATGGAAAACGATTCTGGATATACCAAGAGAAAGGCGGAAAGAACAAACAGAAAAGGTTTACCAAGGGCTACTTCGTTGGGACTCTTAAGTATTAAAGAGGTAGAAATTGGAATTTTGATCGCTTCTCTTATTGGAATAGCGATTACCATCTACTTCATTTACCTGACCCACTGGTTCTTTTTATTAGTAACAGTGGCTTCTATTGCCGCTGCTTACTTGTATATGGGAGGACCTCGCCCGATTGCCTACACCCCATATGGTGAAATCGTTGTCTTTATCTTTTTTGGATTGGTGGCGGCAATTGGTACCTATTATTTGCAGGTCCAAGATATCTCAGTCACTATTCTTATTGTGGGGTGTGCTCTTGGACTAATCGCCTCTGCTGTTTTATGCGTTAATAATTTCAGAGACCGTGAGCATGATGAATCTATTCGTCGCTACACAATGGCTGTTGTTTTAGGGAAGTCGCTTACCATTTCTGCATACCGATTAATGCTATTTGCTCCTTATGGCCTTATCTTGTGCATTGTCGCAATGGATTGGACTCGCTATCCCTACCTGTTAGTTTTTATTTCTTTATGGAAAGCCTGGAAATTACCACTGGAACTCACCAATAAAACAGGCTATGAGTTAAACAGTACCTTGTTTGCTACCGTTAAGTTAGAAGTATTTTTTGCACTCACTTTAACCTGTGGTGCTCTGATTCATGCTTACCTAAAATGGTTCGTATAGTAAGCACTGAAACCCACACGGGTTTCAGCGCTTGCTTCAATAATTATTGACGGGCCATCGGCAAGACTAATTGATCTGTATTGACCTTATTTTGCATCATGCCATTTTCAATCAAGAAATCCTGATCTAATTTAAGACTATTCATATCATTATCGGTAATGACATCAAAGTAGTGACTCCATTGCGCTAATTTCTTTGCGTCATCCAAGCTCACTCCCTCTTCTTTTGCCCCCATGGCAATCGCTTGTTCATAGTTGTCACTAATCCACTTTGTGGTTTGTCTGTGAACTTTGACAATTCTTTCTAACAGCGGCTTGTTTTCCTTAACAAACTTCTCGCTAGCAGCCATAACTAATAAGGGATTAACGTAACCATCTGCAGTAACGATGCTCTTCGCCCCAGAAGCGTTGGCCTTAATAACTAATCCAGCTGCTAACAGAGCGGCGTCAACATGTCCACCCAACAAGGCTGCTTGTGCTTTGGCCGGATCCATTTGTAAAAACTCAACATCTTTGATGTTCATACCTTTTGAATTCAGAGCTGCCACCAAAATTTGATGTAATGCTGTTCCTTTCGGCCCAGCCACTTTCTTGCCCTTTAAATCTTCGATTTGCATCTGCTTGCCGGGTTTACCCACTACGGCGAATACTTGAGTCGGACGAGCTACACCAGTAGCTACATAGATCTTATTGCCTGCTCCATTAGCCATCAATAACGATGCTGTATTCATAACAGCGCTCACATCTAGTGAACCCGCAGCCATAGCCTGGGCTTGTTGAGCTCCGGAATTAATAGATACCCAATTAATCTTGATGCCGTCCTTTTGGAATTCTTTTTCCAAAAGTTGGTTTTGTTTCATCACAATATTTTGAAGATTAAATGGTGATTTCACGTAAGCCACATTAATTTCAGAGGTGGCTGCTTGTGCTGCTGACAACGATCCAGTCAAGACCATTGCCGTAACGAGTAATAATTTTTTTAATGTCATTTCTGCCTCACTAAGAATGAGTTAAAAGATTCAAAACTTTTGCAGCGTATTCAACAACATGCATATTGGTCACTGTTCGGGGATGCGACAAGTTTATATTCAGCGTGTCCACTACATTCGCTTGAGACAAAACCATTACCCGGTCAGCCAAACGAACAGCTTCGTTGACCTCATGGGTAATTAAGACAACGGACATTTTTTTTTGCTGTTGAATTCGCTCAAAATCGACCTGTATTTGCGCTCGGGTTATTGCGTCTAACGCACCAAAAGGCTCGTCCATTAACAAAATATCAGGTGACTGCACTAATGCACGTGCTAAAGCAACCCTTTGAGCCATCCCTCCCGATAATTCTGAAGGGTAATAATTTTCTGTATGGCTTAATCCTACCAACTCGAGCACCTCACAAACGGTTTTTCTTTGTGTTTCACGAGATTCTTTTCGAATCGGTAAGGCAACATTTTCAAAAACAGTTTTCCAAGGCAATAATCGATGATCTTGGAAAACAACCCCTACTCTCCTGTTGCTCTCAATTTGAATTTGCCCCTTCGTTGGCATAAGCAAACCAGAGATCAAACGAATCAAAGTACTTTTACCGCAGCCACTTTTTCCTATAATAGCCAACACTTCACGATCATACAGTTCTAAAGAAAAATCTTTAAGAATCCAATGTTCGTACCCTGGGTAACGAAAACTAACATTTTGCACACTTGCTATCGTCATTTTTTACTCCAAGGAGCGACTTTCAAGAGTGTCTTCTGAAAAAGGAAATCTCCCCAAATACCCAAAACGGCAATCATAAAAATGCCGACAAATACTTGGTCGGTGCGAGCCATTTCTGAAGCATCTGAAATTAAATAACCAAGTCCTGAAGAGGCTGCGATTAATTCCGCACTGACCAACGCTCTCCAACTGTATCCGAATCCCAGGCGAAGCCCGGTAAAAACAGCAGGCAAAGCCCCTGGAAACTCTATGTGTTTAATTTTTTCAAAAGTATTTAAATTCAAGGTTTCAGCTAATTCCCCATAACGATAATCTAATTGCTTAAAACCACTGTAAGCATTTAAATAAATAGGAAAGAAGCTGGCTAAAAGGACGATAGTTAATTTAGCGGTTTCCCCGATTCCCAGCCATAAAATAAGCAAAGGAATTAAGGAAAGAGGAGGAATCATCCGCAAGCTTTCAAGAATTAAACGGGATTGAGTATGCAGAGTTTCATATTTTGCAAAAAAATAGCCCATGGGTAGTGCTATTAATGCTGCCGCGATATATCCTCCAAATGCTCTTGCAAGGCTGGATTGAACATGCTCCCAAAGAAGACCATTTTCACAAAGCTCAATAAACGCCGAAAAAACAGACTCCGGTCGGGGCAATAAATAAGGGTTAACCCACGAAAAGGCGGATGCCAACCACCATAGCACAAAAAGCGCTACAGGCATCCATAGAGATAGAATCAGTGAACGCACGCCGCTAACCGCAAACGATAAAAACCGCTATTGCAAACGCACTTCCGTGGAAGAAACAGGTTCTTCAACAATGTTATTCGTTGTTGTGTAGGCCGGCTTTTCAGCTTGAGGTTGAGACAATAATTTGAGACGTTCTTGGACTTGTTGTGCACTCAACACTTCAAACGCAGTAACAACTGATTTTGTACCCGGAACACGGGAAGCGATTTCAGCAGCCTTCTGTGCCTCTTCCTGAGTAACTAGGCCCATCAGATAGACAATTCCACGATCAACGGTTACCTTCATTTGATTTAAAGAAACTCCAGATGTAGTTATCAACTGTGTTCTTACCTTACCAGCTAATGTAGAATCGGACATTCTTTGTGTCACAGGGGACACCGGTCCCACCATTAGTTCATTGACAACAGAACTGACTTCTAAGCTATTTTGAGCCACGCGTTGGGCTGTTAGTTTGTCACTCTCACTTCCGACTTCCCCCGTTAATAAAATGCGACGGTTGTAAGAAGTCACTGTCAAGTGAAGATTATTTGGAATGGCTTGAGAAATTTCATAATGAATTCTCTTTTCCATTACCTCATCGGCCATTTGAGCTCCGGTTGTACGACGATCGGTCGTCACAAAAGCCGTTGTGCCGACAGCACCACCAATCAAAACAGGAACACAACCACTTAAAGCGGTAACACCGAGAGTGACTGCAGAAAGTGACAAGATAATAGATTTAATACGCATATTTATCCAACCTTTACGTGTCTACTCAGTATAGTAGCATTACACATCAATGAGAATAATTTAATTATTTGAGAAGTTATCACGATTTCATATTCTTGTGTAAAAGGTCTGAATATCTTTGTGAACATTTATTTAAAAATGTGGATAACAGACGAAGAAAGGTAGAGAGTCTGAAGTTATCCACAAAAACTCACATTTTATTCATACTGAATACACAGCCTAATTAGTCAAATAATGAACACTTTAATTAATTGAAAAATAATATAAAAATTAACTTATCCACAGAAAAATGGTTGCTTATTATTATGACTATTAATTAAAAATAAAAATATGACTTATTAATAACTTTTTCTCACCGATGTAATCAATCTTCTTATTTTTTATAAAAAAAAATGTGGATAACTTTGTGAATTGTTTGGGATAACCTATTTAAGTCTTTGTTATTTCAGATAAAAATTTTTAATTCTCAAAATTATGCGTATATCTCATATCTATTTGATTTACAAAAAGAAATTATAAAATTAATAATACTCAGAATATTGGTAATAAAGGCTAAATCCCTTGAAACTAGTGGGATTGAGAGCCTTTATATTTTGTGGATAAATCTTTTTATTAGTCAGATTGTTTTTCTAACAATGTTTTCATGGACTTTTCCCTTGTTACACCAAAAGGAATTAAAACACTAGGAACGGCATGAGCAGCAGACTGTAAATGTTGAATTTGGTCATCAAAGAAAATATGAGGACGAAGCTGTTCAAGGACAAATTGCTTAGGCATACCGTCCATTAGAAAAAGTTCGGCTGCATTCATTCCCCAGCTTTTAAGTGTTGTAATCAGCCTTTCTTCACTTGGTGCTCCCCGGGAGGTGACAATAGAAATCCTGATAACAGGCTGATAATAAGGATCTTCTTTTCCTCTTCTCTGCATATCTAATTGTTGAAAGTATGCTAACTTCTTAAAAAGTTCTGTTAATGGACCTGCATTGTGAGGTGAGTCAACATGTTTACTTTCATAATCTTGGAAACCTTCTAATCCCGATTGTTTGTACTGCTTTTCACTATCATCATCAATGACAACACCATCGAAATCAAAGGCGATTCGTAATCCTTTATCTTCCAGATCATCTTTGGCTTTAGAGGGGAGTACTAAACCGGCTGGGTAACCCATTTGAGTGGCTTCTACGACACTTTTACTATTAGCACTTAAAAATAGCGAAGCTCCATAAGCCTTCATGTAGGGAAATGTTGGCTGCCCAGAGGTAAAAGCTCCACCGCGGATAGGAAGTTTGTAGTATTTACAAGAGTTAAAGAAGCGCTGGCCAGATTCAGGACTATTTCTGGATAAGACGATAACCCTAAAGGGTTCTTCCTCTTTGGGAAAATATTCATTTAGACTCAATAAGCGTCTGACAAAAGGAAAGGCAACGCCAGGATTTAAAGGGGTTTGCACGTGCTGAGTTTGGTAGTCTCTATAAGCTTCGATACCTTGATCTTCAAATATTTTGTGTTCCGCCTCTAAATCAAACAATGCTCGGCTGGAAACGGCAACAACTAATTTTTCATGAGTGGTATCAGGCATTGTTGTTTATCCTAAAAAAAGCGGGAGACTTAATCTCCCGCCAGTGTATTAAATATCAATGTTATTTACAAAGAGCGCGTTATCTTCAATAAAACGTCTTCTTGGTTCAACATTGTCTCCCATTAACATAGAGAAGACATTATCAGAACTGGCAGCATCTTCCAAACGAACTCTTAACAAACGTCTGTTTTCCGGTTGCATCGTTGTTTCAGCTAATTGCTCAGCATTCATTTCTCCCAAACCTTTGTAGCGTTGACGAGTCAATCCTGAGCTAGCTTCATTCATTAGCCACTGAATAGCTTCTTCAAAGTTTTTAACGGGATGGGATTTATTCCCGCGAACCACACGAGCACCTTCAGCCACAATTCCTTGTAAATCTTGAGCGGTCTTCACCAGTAAAGAGTAATCCGCCGTATTTAGGAAATGAGCGTCCATTCTGGAGTGCCGAACATTGCCATAGACCATTCTTTCAATGGCCAGATAAACACGGTGAGTTTCTTCGTCTTGTTTGGCGATGACCTTTAAATGTTTATCGCGAATTTGATCCATGAGGGCTTCAGCTGAACGTTGAGCGTTCTCAAACGTGTCAAGATTAATCTTTACACCAGCTGTGATGGCCAGGAGTACAGATCGATCAATCACCAAACTTAAACGTTGAAGAACTTCTGAACTTTGAATGTAGCTATCGGCTAATTTTTCAAGTTCAGTTCCCCAGATTTTCTCTCCTTTTTGGAACGCTTCTTCATTTCTATAAAGCTCAGCGTCTTTGAGAGCAATCTCTAAGATCACCTTGTTGTATTCATGGTCATCCTTGACGTAAATATCTTTTTTATTGACCGTGATCTTGTACAGTGGCGGCTGGGCAATGTATACATAACCTCGTTCGATCAAAGGCGTCATCTGACGGTAGAAGAAGGTTAATAACAACGTTGAAATATGCGCACCGTCCACGTCAGCATCAGTCATAATAATGATGCGGTGATAGCGCAATTTTTCAATGTCAAAATCTTTGCCAATACTGCATCCTAGTGCCAAAGCTAAAGTACGAACTTGTTCACTATCGAGTAACTTCTCATGGGAAGCTTTTTCAACATTCAAAATTTTGCCTCTCAGGGGCAAAATAGCCTGATTCTTACGATTTCTTCCGGTTTTAGCTGAACCGCCAGCGGAATCCCCTTCGACCAGGAAAAGTTCACTTAAAGCCGGATTTTTTTCTTGACAATCAGCTAATTTTCCAGGTAACGAACCCGACATCAGTACCGATTTTCTGCTCATATCGCGAGCTTTTCGAGCAGCTTCTCGTGCACGAGAGGCTGCAACGATTTTTTCGCAAATGGCATGAGCCTCGGTTGGATTCTCATCCAAGTAACTGGCCAGTTCCGTGTTAATAACATCTTCGACGGCTGGTCTTACTTCACTTGAAACCAGTTTATCTTTCGTTTGTGAACTAAATTTTGGTTGCGGTACTTTAACGGAAAGGATGCAAGTCAAACCTTCTCGCATATCCTCACCATCAATGTCATTTTTAAGCTTTTTATCCAAGCCCTCCTTAGAAATGTAATTTTTAATGACTCGGGTCATTGCACTTCTAAGGCCTGTGACATGCGTTCCCCCATCTTTTTGGGGAATGTTATTCGTATAAGCTGTCAAACGTTCGTTATAAGTGTCATTCCATTGCATCGACACTTCGACAGTAACTGGTACACCTTGAGACTCCACGGTTTTTAAGGCATAAAACGGCGTTTTATGTAAAACAACTCTATTTTGATTGATGTATTCAACAAAGCCTCTTACGCCGCCTTGTGCGTGAAAACGTTCTTCCTTTCCGGTTCTTTGATCCAGCAAGAGAATATTGACTCCGGAATTTAAAAACGACAGTTCTCTTAAGCGTTCAGAGAGTCTTTCAAAACTAAATGTAATGTCGCTGAAGATTTCTTTATCAGGATAAAAATGGACCAATGTTCCACGTTTATCAGTAGGTCCTAAATCAATCATGGGCGACACTTCAACGGGACCATTGACTGTTTGGATGGTTTCTATTTGACGATTGATCAGCTTGCCTCGTTCAAATTTGAGAAAGTGCGCCCTATTTTCCCGGCAAACGGTTAACTTTAACCACGTTGAGAGCGCATTGACGCAAGAGACACCGACTCCATGAAGTCCGCCTGAAATTTTGTAGCTATTTTCAGAAAACTTCCCGCCTGCATGCAGTTCGGTTAAAGCAATTTCAGCTGCACTGCGTTTAGGTTCATGTTTATCGTCCATCTTGATATCAGTTGGAATACCACGACCATTATCTTCAATGGAAACGGAACCATCAGTGTGTAATGTGACGACAATTTCATCAGCAAAGCCGGCTAATGCTTCGTCAATCGAATTATCGACAACCTCATAAATTAAATGGTGAAGACCGGATCCGTCAGCTGTGTCCCCAATATACATGCCGGGACGTTTACGAACGGCTTCAAGTCCTTCCAATACTACGATAGAGGCTGCGCCATAATCATTCGGATTGAGTTTTTTATCAGCTTCACTCATAAATTTTTCTCTTAAAAACTTAAAAACAGTCTAAAAATTGCTTCTCTTAATTGTCAGTACACCCGCTCTGAAGGTGTCCAGAGCGGGTGTGTTATATATGAAATCACGCTATGAACGCGCATTAGGTGCGCATCGGCATAACAACATACTTGAACGAAGAATTGTCAGGCATGGTGACTAGCATTGCACCCGTGTTGCTATGCAATGCAAATTGAACCTCTTCACTGCGTAAGTTATTCAAAACATCCTGCAAGTACAAAAGGTTGAAACCAATTTCGATATCAATGCCATTGTATTCAATGTCCAAGACGTCCTTTGCTTCTTCTTGATCAGAGTTGGTACTTTGAATTGTTAAGGTGTTGTTCTTAAGTTCCCACTTGACACCGCGAAGCTTGGCATTGGCCAAAATAGCAGTTCTCTTTAAGGCGCCTAGCAATACATCGCGTTTAATAACAAAGACATTGGTGTTATTAACCGGAATAACACGGTTGTAGTCCGGGAACTTTCCTTCCACTAACTTGGAAGATAAAGTGATATTGCCCCAGGTAATTCGAATTTCTGCTTCAGAGACAGCAATAGTGATGGATTCATCGCTATCGGGAATCAAACGAAGCATTTCCAAGACTGTACGGCGAGGGACAATACATTGAATGTTTTGTGTCAATGCTGATTCTAATTTACCTTCACAGTAAGCCAAACGGTGACCATCAGTGGTAACTACACGAATAACATCACCCTCTACGGACAACAACATACCGTTTAAGAAATAACGAATATCCTGCTGGGCCATTGAAAAGTGAACCAACTGGAGAAGATGACGAATTTGGTTGGCTGGGATGGCAAAGCTTTGTGTAAATTGCGCCTCTGGACGATTCGGGAATTCGTCTGCCGGCAACGTGTTGAGCTTAAAAGTACTCTTTCCCTGTTTGAGTTCAACAGTCGGGTCTGACTGACTGGGTTGAGACAGCGTTACTTCTGAGCCGTGATTAAGTGCGCTAATCAAGCTCTGTAACTTAGCGGCATCCACTGTCACACTGATATCTGGTCCTTCTGCTCCAATATCGGCAAAGGTTTTGATTTCAATGTCTAAATCAGTTGCAGTAAAGTCAACGCGTGTGCCAACCTTAGAAATCAAAATATTGGACAAAATGGGCAGCGTTTGGCGTTGCTTTCCGACAATCCCACTGACAGCTTGAACCGGAGTTGCGAAAGCTTCTCGCGGGCTCTTGATGATTAGCATTCCCTTATCCTTTTAAACAAGTAAACCATTTTCAACAGGCAAATCCCCTGCCGTTAACCTCCCAATTTTAGTGGATTTTGTAAGGATTTGGGAGGACGAAATTTCGCAATTCGTCTTAATTTTTAAGCATTTGTTCTAGAACGTGAATTTGGTAATTCAGATCTTTGTCCTTGGCACGAGCATCGGTAATTTTTTTAACACCGTGCAAAACCGTTGTATGGTCACGTTTTCCAAAACGCTCCCCTATTTCTGCCAAACTGTTTTTGGTCAATTCTTTGCAAAGATACATCGCAATTTGTCTGGGGACAGCCACTTTCTTAACACGGGTTTTGGAATACATTTCCGCTAGAGAAATCTTGAAGTATTCAGCCACCATACCTTGAATGCGTTCAACGGTTAATTGAGCTGTTGAGGCAACGAGCATTCCTTGCAAAGCTTCTCTTGCTTTATCAACAGTAACCCGTCCTTCATTGTTGAACTTAGCAAAAGCGATGACAATGTTTAAAGCTCCCTCCAACTCTCTAACGTTGCTTTTGAGATGCCGAGCGATAAAGTAGGCAACATCATCGGGCAAGTCAAAGTGTTGAGCAAAGGATTTTTTCTGCAAAATAGCGACTCTAGTTTCTAATTCCGGGGGCTCCACTTCTACCGATAAGCCAGAAGTAAAGCGAGAAATCAGCCGTTCATCCATATCCTTCAGGCTTCTGGCGTAAGTGTCGCTTGTAAAAATGATTTGTTTACCATGGGGGACTAATTTTTCAAAAACTTCAAAAAGTTTTTGTTGAATTTGACGTTTGCCACCGAGGTATTGGATATCATCAATAAACAGAGCGTCCAAATTTTGATATTTATGATCAAACGGAGCGTAGTTATTTTCCCTGACAGCAGTAGTGAAATCATTGATAAAAGTCTGAGTACCCACGCAAAGTACACGGGCTTCGGGATTGTTTTTCAACATTTGGTTCCCAACCGCGTGCATAAGGTGTGTTTTTCCTAAACCCACTCCCCCATATATAAAAAGCGGATTGTAATTTTTCCCTGGATTATCCCCTACACTTTTCGCGGCAACATAAGCTAGTTGATTGGATGAGCCGGCAACAAAGTTCTCAAACGTTTGTTGTGAGCGCAGACCACAAGCGTAGGCTTGTTCAGAAAGCGTTTCTTTAGTATTTTCTGCCGGCACTAAATCTAGTTGAGCTTGCGCTGGTTCCACCATTCCTTCTGTTTGGTGGTACTGAACAGTTACGGCATCATGGGCAATAGCTGATGCGACCGAAGAGATCCTTGTACTGAAGTGGGTCTCAATCGTATCGATAGCTTGCAACGTTCTATGCCCTAAAATAAGGGTTCGATTTTTTTCATCCCAATTAATACAGACGAGAGTCTTAATCCAGCGTTCAAAATCGTGTTGGTCAATAATATTGGCCAGCTGAATTAAACATTGTTCCCAGAAATTCATAAAGACACTCCGAGCAATCTTTATATTTTTATAAACAAAGTAAGAATAACAACGGGGAATACTTCATCCGTATTCCCTCACATATTCGTAGAGGCTTGAGAAAGTAAGAGCGCCCTACCAGTAGCCGTTGAAGCTAATGATTTAAAGATTCAGCGACTAGAAAATAGCCTTATAGTTTGTCATACAGACAAACATAATAAAAACAAAGGGTTATAAATTGTTTTTATAATTAAAAAAAGATAATTTTCAGACGAAAAAGCCTCCCAAATGTAGGAAGCTTTGAGCCATTGTACCGATAAAAAAGAGCTCTGTTTTGTTGGTGGTGCTTAAAGAACAGGCAGTCAAATGTGGATAACTCAAAATATTTTTACAACTGTTAATAAAAACACTAGATGTTGGATAAAATTTTTTTTTATCTAAACCTAGTGTTTTTCCTACTAACAAATTCCGATTCACTCGTTCTAGCGAAAAGATTCCCTAAGATATTAAAAAACTTGACAAAAGATAGGTTTTTGATGTGTAATACCGTGTTTTTCACGGATCTGAAACAACCAAGGCCGAAGTGAAAGGTCGGGGAGGGGTCTGTGTTCGGGATCCCAATAGTGATCTCTGTAAGATTTTTACTATCCAATATTTTTTAAGGATTGTCGTCATGGCTACCAAACGTACTTATCAACCGTCTAAGGTCAAGCGTGCTCGTACGCATGGCTTCTTGGTTCGCAGTCGTACCAAGGGCGGTCGTCGTGTCTTGGCTGCTCGCCGCGCCAAGGGACGTCACGTTCTCGCTCTCTAATTGTGAGAATCTCACGGCGGAAGTTGGCCGTGAATGCTACGGTAAATAAACCGAATGGGCTGCCTCGAAGTATCCGTTTGATAAAATCGGCGGAGTTCGGGGCGGTTTTGTCTGCAAACAAAACGAAATTAATCCGAAGTTATTCGGATTTTTTCACAATTAGTGCCTTAAAGACTGATCAAATCGGATTGGTCCGTTTTGGGTTTACCGTTGGTAAACAAAATGCTCATTTATCAGTTGAAAGGGCACTGGTGAAGCGGTTGTTGCGGGAAAAAGCCCGAACGAGTCGTCAAACACTTATTCAGGCGCTTTCAGATCGACAATATGGTTTAGATATTAATTGCCGATTAAAGCGTAAATTGCCAGATTGCAGTCAAAAAGACTTAAGTAAGAAGGCAAGAAAAATTTTAATTCGAAACGACATTGAAAAACTCTTTGGCTATTTTTTAGCCAAAGTGTCTGTCTCTTCGAGGGAATCAAAGTGAAGGCCCCGAGATCCATACTGATTGCATGTATTCGGTTTTACCAACTCGTGCTATCACCTTGGATCGGCAGGGAGTGTCGGTTTTATCCGACGTGTTCACAGTACTCAATAGAGGCCATTGAACGTTTTGGAGTTTTAAAAGGAAGTTGGTTAATGGTGGCGAGGATTGTTCGTTGCAATCCTTTTGGGAGCTATGGTTACGATCCGGTGCCGGCGTCTTTTCAATGGTTTCCTTGGAGACACCGTAACTAATTTTTCATTACTTCAACGATAGATAAGAGAGTCCATATGGGACGCGAACTACAACGTGCTTTTTTGTGGATGATTTTTTTGTTGGCTCTTTTCATGCTTTGGGATGCATGGCAGGTGCGCAACGGTAATCCATCCTTCTTTGGAACTCCTGAAGCTGTTCAGGAACAAGTGGTTGAAAATACAAACACTACGACAGTAGCAGGGGATGTAAAGGTTCCTGCTGACAGCAAAGCGGTTGCATCTGAAGTCAATGTGACGATTACCAAACCGGTAGTTGTAACCACAGATCTTTTCAAAATTACTTTTGATGCTAATGGCGCTTCAGTAGCTCGTGCAGAGTTATTACAGGAACGTCAAACGCCGGATTGGAAAACGCGGGGCTTACCAGGCCTAATTTTGGGCGAGGAAGAGCAACAAGACGCTGGCAATGTGGTTTTGTTTGACACCTCTGCACAGCATGTTTATAAGGCTGAAACGGGTCTTGTTGGTGGCAACTTCCCGAACCATCGCACAGCTTTCCGTTTAATCAGTGATACGTTGGATATGAAAGATGGGCAGGATACTCTTAATGTGAGTTTCGCTGCTTCACAAGGCAACGTTGAATTAATTAAAACGTATGTATTCCATCGTGGACATTATGGTATTGATGTCAAGCACGAAGTGCGCAACAAGGGCAATGTAGCTATTTCTCCGTCTGTTTATATGCAGTTGACACGTGACGACGGCAAAGTGGCTAGCGATAGCGCTTTCTATAACACGTTTACAGGTCCTGCTGCTTACACAGAAGCTGAAAAGTTCCAAAAGATTGATTTCGATTCCATTGCGGATAACGACACTGACCTTCCTTCTCAGTCGAATGAGGGGTGGATTGCCATGTTGCAACATTATTTCTTAACAGCATGGGTCCCTCAGCAAGACACTAACCGTGAACTTTATACTCGTCAGCTTGATAAGCATCTTTATGCCATCGGTTCTATCGTTGCGGTGGGAGAAGTTGCTCCTGGAGCTGAAAAAGCGGTTGACAGCACCCTTTATGTTGGTCCTCAAGATCAACGCCGCTTAGAGTACATTGCCCCGAATCTCGATTTGGTAGTGGATTACGGTTGGTTGACTTTCTTGGCTAAGCCGATTTATTGGTTATTGGCTTTCCTTCAAGGATTGGTCGGTAACTGGGGTTGGGCTATTGTTTTACTGACTGTGTTGGTTAAGGCAATTCTCTATCCGATTTCTGCTGCTGGATACAAGTCCATGGCTCGTATGCGTGATGTAGCTCCGCGTATGAAGGCTATTCAAGAAAAATATGGTAATGACAAGCAAGCCCTTAATCAGGCAATGATGGAACTGTATCGCCGTGAAAAGATCAATCCAGCAGGCGGTTGTTTCCCGATCTTGCTTCAAATTCCTGTTTTCTTGGCCTTGTATTGGGTGCTGTTGGCCACAGTGGAACTGCGCGGGGCCAGCTGGTTGCTTTGGGTCAATGATTTGGCAAGCCCGGATCCGTATTTGATTCTTCCTTTATTAATGGTTGCTACGATGATCATTCAGATGAAGATCAGTCCGCGTCCGACCGACCCGACTCAGGCTAAAGTTATGATGATTATGCCTGTTGTCTTTGGTGTGATGTTCTTCTTCTTTGCTTCTGGTTTGGTTCTGTACTGGTTGACAAATAACGTCTTGTCCATTTGGCAACAATGGTATGTCAATAAGCAGATTGAGAAGGAAAGAATCAAGAGAACAATCTCTTAAAGATATGGTCTTTCAATGATGAAAAAGAGGCTCGTGATGGGCCTCTTTTTCATTGTCTTGATTGGCCAAAAAACACTAGTAGAGGCCACAGCCAAACAGAGACGAACCACAGTAACATAAACCTCAAAGAAAGCTGTTTTTTCTCAGATTTATACGTTTTGAAAAATATAGTAATAGCGCCTGAAATAACCCAAAGTAAAATTGCCCCATACACCATGACGCGTACCTCATAGCTATCACCAATAAAAGAGGCGACGTAGGCAGAAACGGGTACCGATGCGGCAATAGCACAACAGGCTCCAATCAGAGCGTTGCCGAAAAAAGAGGATTCATTATCTTTGAGGGACATAGCTATTGGAAATTAATTACTCACAGCAAAAATTTAGCAAAATTTATTCTTGAGTTGAAAAAGAATAATAGTACGGTGCGATAATTACCCTTATTTTCAGAGGTTTATATGCCTATTTATTCTGATAAAGATCCTATTGTTGCGATTGCTACCGCTTCAGGCAGAGGTGGTGTTGGCATTGTCAGACTTTCGGCTGACGATAGCTTTATTGAAGGTTTTATCAAAGATTTTTTTGGTCCGTCCGAGCATTTTAAGGCCAGGTACGCTCATTACCGTCCGTTTAAAGATCGCGATGGAAATCAGATTGATGAAGGGTTAGCCCTATATTTTCCAGCACCTAAGTCTTACACAGGTGAGTCTGTATTAGAGCTACAAGCTCACGGTGGTCCTATTATTTTGAAGTTGCTTCTTCAAGAGGTTTTGCGTGTCGGCAAAAACAAAGGATTACGTTTAGCAGAGCCTGGTGAATTTACTAAGAGAGCATTTTTAAACGGACGAATTGATTTGTCACAGGCCGAAGCTGTTGCAGATCTGATTGATGCCACGACAGAGGGGGCTGCTCGGGCAGCATCTCGCTCATTAAGCGGAGCCTTTTCATCTTGTATTCACAAGGTGGGAGATAAAGTCATTGAACTACGGGCCTTAATAGAGGCTATTTTGGATTTTCCGGAGGAGGAAATTGACTTTATCCAAAGCACACAGGCTCGTGAACGTCTTTTTGGTATTACAAAAGAGTTTGAGGAGCTTATGCACCAATCACAGCAAGGTTCCATCCTTAGGGAGGGGGTAACAGTTGTCTTGGTGGGAAGTCCCAATGTAGGGAAATCGAGTCTTATGAATCGGTTGAGTGGTTCAGATGTAGCTATTGTGACGGATGTAGCGGGTACCACTAGGGATAAGATTGAGAATCAGATTTCAATTGAAGGAGTGGCTTTAAGACTGGTTGATACGGCTGGCGTGCGTGAAACAACGGATAAGGTTGAATCTATCGGCATTGAGAGAACTCTGCAAGCTGTAGAAGGCGCTGATATTGTGTTGCATCTAATTGATGCGACAAATGAAAATTCTGATGAAGAAGGGCAGAAGATACTCAAACAAGTGATGCAGAGGGTTTCCGCTGGTGTGCCAGTGTTGCAGGTTTTCAATAAATGTGATTTAAATACTGAAATTAGTTGGAAAGGGGAGTGGATTGGTATTTCCGCTAAAACGGGTGAAGGCATTCCTGAATTAAAACAAAAATTACTTAATCTTGTTGGTTGGGAAAATAAACCAGAATCAACATTTTTAGCAAGAGAACGGCATTTAGAAGCGCTTAAAGATGCTTATGAACATTTAAAATTAGCCAATCAATTTGTCAATCTTGAAAATCCCCCATTAGATTTATTGGCAGAAGAATTACGTCTTTGTAATGAATCGTTAGGGTTTATTCTTGGAGAAACAACTCCAGATGATTTATTGGGAATAATTTTTAGTCGATTTTGTATTGGTAAGTAATTGATTTTATTAAATAAACTGTATAAATAATAATCTGTTTCACGTGAAACGAGGAAAAAATGGATTATCCAGTTCGATTTGATGTAATTGTTGTCGGTTGTGGTCATGCTGGGGCTGAAGCATGTCTTGCTTCTGCAAGAATGGGTTGTAAGACCTTGCTGTTAACCCATAATGTTGAAACGATTGGACAGTTGTCCTGCAATCCATCTATAGGTGGAATTGGCAAAAGTCACTTAGTGAAAGAGGTTGATGCCATGGGTGGGGCTATGGCACAGGTGACGGATGAATCGGGAATTCAATTTCGAGTTTTAAATAGTTCAAAAGGTCCGGCTGTTAGGGCTACTAGAGCGCAAATTGACCGAGAGTTATATCGGGTTGCGATGAGAAAGACCATTGAGAAGCAAGAAAACTTATGGGTATATCAACAGGGTGTAGATGATCTTATTGTTGAAAATGGCAGGGCTGTTGGTGTAGTTACTCAGACAAACGTTCGTTTTTATTCTAAGGCGGTTGTTATAACTGCGGGAACATTTTTGCATGGCTTAATTCATATTGGTCTTGAACATTATCCAGCGGGTAGAGTTGGCGATCCGGCTAGTATTAAATTAGCTCAGCGCTTAATCGATTTAGGTCTTCCTAAGGGACGATTGAAAACGGGTACGCCGGCTCGAATAGATGGGAGAACAATCGATTTTTCTCGTTGTGAAAAACAATTGGGAGACTTGAATCCTATTCCTAGTTTCTCTTTGTTGGAACCACAAAACAATCATCCGCAACAAGTTCCGTGTTGGATTACAAATACTAATATTAAGACACATGAAATAATTCGTGCGAACCTTGATCGCTCACCAATGTTCTCTGGAATAATTGAGGGAGTTGGCCCGCGTTATTGCCCATCTATTGAAGATAAGGTTGTGCGTTTTGCTAGTAAGGATTCGCATCATGTATTTTTGGAACCTGAGGGATTGAATACTCATGTGTATTATCCAAATGGAATTTCATCGAGCTTACCGTTTGACGTACAAATCGCTTTTATGCATACAATTCCTGGATTAGAAAATGCACATTTTATTCGTCCGGCTTATGCGATTGAATATGACTACTATGATCCTAGAGAATTAAAAACTAGTTTAGAAACGAAAAGTATAGAAGGGCTATTTTTTGCAGGGCAAGTTAACGGTACAACGGGCTATGAAGAAGCGGCTGCACAGGGGCTTTTAGCGGGATTGAATGCTGCCTTGCAAGTTAAAGAGAAAGATCCTTGGGTGCCGAGAAGAGATCAAGCATATCTAGGTGTGATGGTTGATGACCTTATTACAAAAGGGGTTACAGAACCGTATCGCATGTTCACTTCAAGAGCTGAGTATAGATTGAGCTTGAGAGAAGATAATGCGGATGAAAGATTAACTCAAATCGGTAGAAATTTGGGTCTTGTTGATGATATTAGATGGGAGTTTTTTAATAGAAAACAAGAAGCCATTGAAAAAGAATTGCAACGATTGAGAAGCACTTGGGTTTATCCTTCTTTAATTACTGAGGAAGAGTCTGAACGAGTGTTAGGTACGAAGTTAGAGCGTGAATATTCGTTATTTAATTTATTATCTCGTCCTAATGTTTCACATGAAACACTTCAATCATTAAGAAAAAAAGATGGCGAATTGATCTCTAGTAACATAAATCTTACTGAATCTGAAGTTGAACAGATTGAAATTACTGCTAAATATTCTGGCTATATTAATCGTCAAAAAGAAGAAGTATCTAAGCTTCTTGAGCACGAAACAACAAAGATTCCTTCCAACTTTGATTACGATAAAGTCAAAGGTTTGTCCTTTGAGGTTCGGCAAAAATTAAAAGCTCATCGGCCCGAAACAATTGGACAAGCCGGTCGGATTAGTGGAGTAACGCCGGCAGCAATAAGTTTGCTTCTTATTTTTATTAAATCCTGTAAATGGATGGAATAATTGGTGAAAATGATGTTTTTTTTAGATCAAAAAAAATTACAAGAGGGGATTAGGGAATTGAATTTATCTGCTTCTGAAAATCAACTTCAGATGTTGGATAAATATTCTGAGCTTTTATTTAAATGGAATAAAACCTACAATTTAACTGCGATTACGGAAAAAGATGATGTTCTAACCCATCATATTCTTGATTCTTTATCAGTGGTAAATGTATTTAAAAACTACTTGGCTCAAAATGGTACCATGCTCGATGTGGGTTCTGGTGGAGGATTGCCAGCTATTCCCATTGCAATTATGATGCCGAACTGTAATATTTCGATGGTAGAAACAGTTGGGAAAAAATCGGCATTTTTAAGACAAGTGACTTTGCATTTAAAACTGAATAATGTAAAGGTCTTCCATGAAAGAGTAGAAAATTTAAAGCATCCGCCTTTTGATGTGATTTCTTCTAGAGCATTTTCATCTTTAAGAAATTTCATCGCTCTTTCTAAACATTTATTAAAGAAAGATGGATATTGGTTAGCTTTAAAAGGTCATAAGCCTGAGACTGAACTAAAAGAGATTGAAAATATGGTTTCTTTTATAGTACAGGACGTTAAAGTTCCATTTTTAGACGAAAATCGCAATATCGTTATAATTAGGAATGAATAAATCCATATGATTTAAATCTTTTATTTTTGTATATTGCATAAAAAATGTGCAAAACTTCAAATAAACCTTATATATCAAATAGATATAGAAAAATTTTAAACTAATTAACAAGTTTCATGTTGCCCAAATATTAGGCAAATAAGATATATATTTAAATAGATAGTTTTATTGATATGTTTCATGTGAAACGTTTGTGTTTTTTATAATTTATTTTTGAAATAACTTCCAAAAACGAGATTTTTTTTATTTGTTATGTAAGAATGCAACTTGATCTGACTTTTTGTCTATTGGAAAGAGGTTTGCGGTGTTTGATCAAGTTATAAGCACTTTTTTATTTGCTTTCGCGTCATTTATCCCGGTCTTAAATCCTTTTGGTGGGGCTATGTTCTTTTTAGCGCTCACGCCCAATATTGATGACGAAACGCGAAAAATGATGGTTAATCGAATAGTGTTTTATTCGATGATTATTATGTTAGTGAGCCTTTTTGCGGGTCATTTAATACTGAGTTTCTTTGGTATTTCAATGGGTGTTTTGCGAGTTGGAGGTGGGTTGGTTTTAATTTCTGCTGGTTGGAAGGCCTTAAATGAAGCCACTCACGATGATACGGAAAGCACCTCTATTGAACCTCCTAAATCAAGAAAAAAATTACTTTCAATGGCTTTTTATCCCATTACTTTGCCTCTAACCATGGGGCCGGGGATGATTGCTGTATCAACGGCGATTGGTACAGGCATGATTGGTCATGGAACGGCGAATTTAGTCGGTTGTTTGTTAGCAACATTGGCTACTCTTTTAACAGTTTATGTTTGTTATAGATACTGCGATAGGGTAAGTCAGGCTGTGGGAGCAACCGGTGCGGACGCTTTGTCGAGAGTGTTTGCTTTTATTCTTCTGTGTATTGGTATTTCAATTCTCTGGCAAGGTTTTACCGAATTGTGGTTAGCCATGCCGAAAGCATAAGGGTCTATAAATGGCTTTAACATTCTGTGTAGCTAATCAGAAAGGGGGCGTAGGAAAAACAACTACAGCCGTCAATCTTTCTGCTGCTTTGGCTAAATTAAAACAAAAGGTCCTTTTAATTGATTTGGATCCTCAAGGAAATGCAACTACCGGAAGTGGAGTGAGTAAGGATTCAATTACCGAGACCGTTTATCCGCTCCTATTTGGACAAGCAACTTTTGAGCAAGTTGTTGTTCATTCTGAAGAGGCCGGATATGATATTTTGCCAGCGAATCGAGAATTAGCCGGCGCTGAAGTCGAGCTGGTGCAATTGGAAGATCGGGATGAAAGGCTAAAGAATATTCTTAAAGAACAGGATAAAAATTACGATTTTGTAATCATTGACTGTCCTCCTTCCTTGTCAATGCTAACAATTAATGCCTTGTGTTCAGCGCGAGGTGTAATTGTTCCTATGCAATGTGAGTATTTTGCAATGGAGGGGTTAACGGATTTAATCGGATCTGTCAGAAGAATTCAAGCGGCAAAAAATCCTGATTTGACCCTGATTGGCTTATTGCGGGTGATGTTTGATCCGCGAGTGACTTTGCAGCAGCAAGTCAGTGAGCAATTGAAGGAATATTTTGGTGACAAAGTATTTAAAACGGTTATACCGCGTAATGTTCGTTTAGCTGAGGCTCCGAGCTATGGTCTGCCCGGGGTTTTGTATGATAAATCCAGCAAGGGAGCTAAGGCTTATCAGGAATTTGGGGCCGAATTTTTAAAACGGATGAAAAAGTATAAAAAGCAAAGCAAGGAGAAATAGAATGGTTGTGAAAAAGAGAAGTGGTCTGGGCAAAGGGCTCGATGCTTTGCTTGGTAAGAAAGATGAGGTGGTGATTACCATTGCTGATGCCAAGGGTGATTCGGCAGGGGAATTGGAAATTGAAAAAATCCAACCAGGTGAATATCAGCCTCGTACAAAGATGGATAAAAATTCTTTGGAGGAACTTGCCCAATCCATTCGTGAACAAGGATTGATTTCTCCTATTTTGGTACGACCGATTGGTAAGAATCGTTACGAGATCATTGCCGGCGAACGGCGCTATCAGGCCTCAAAAATGGCCGGATTGAAAAAAGTCCCTGTTCTTATTCGAAAAATTTCTAACGAAAAAGCTTTAGCTTGGGCTCTCATTGAAAATATTCAAAGAGAAGATCTAAATCCCTTGGAAGAAGCGGCAGGCATTCAACGATTACTCGATGAATTCCATATGACTCATGAAACGGCTTCTCAGGCGATTGGAAGAAGTCGAACAGCGACCACCAACTTACTCAGACTATTAAACTTAGCCAAACCGGTTCAAGATCACTTGATGGCCAATGAGATATCCATGGGGCATGCGCGAGCTTTGCTCAGTCTAGAACCGGCTATGCAAGTAGCTATCGCTCAGGAAATTATTAAAAAGGGTTTATCTGTCAGGCAAGTTGAAACTCTTGTGGCCGATATGGCTCAGAGAAAACAAAAAAAAGGAAAAGAGACCAAAAAAGTTCGCAAGGATGCGGACACTCTTCGTTTGGAAGAGGATCTTTCTGATTACTTAGGCGCAACAGTGAAGATTCAATCGAATCAAAAGGGTAAGGGGAAACTGATTATCGAATTCTCCAACCTAGATCAGTTTGACGGGATCATTTCTCATTTTGGAACGTTCGATTAAAACGTTCTGAAAAATGTCCGATAGGATTAAGGGTTTACACCGTTAAAACCTTGGTGTAAACCCTTGTTTCTATAGGTTACCTATCGTATAATTCGCGCAGAATAATGGTTTGTAGGGTATCTACTGACTTTTATGAAGAAAATAGTACTTCTGCAAATCGTTGCCACTATTGGAGTTGCTGTAGTTTCCGCTCTGCTCGGAGGGGAGAGTGCAGCTCTTTCGGCGTTCCTGGCGGGCTTGGCTTGTTTGGTGCCGAATGCGTTATTTGCGTTGAATTTGAGTGTCTTCGTTAAGTTAAGTCCTTCATATTCTCCGCTTTTCTTCTTTATTGGCGAGTTCGTTAAGATCATCGCAATTGTGCTGTTGTTATGCTTGATTGTGATGTTGTATGAGGACTTGATTTGGCCCGCAATGATCGCTTCGGTCATTGTGGTCTTAAATTGTTCCTTTTTGGGACTTCTAACCCGAGAATAAACATGGCAGCTGAAGCTCTCACCGCTACCGAGTATATTACTCACCACCTTCATCACCTGTCGACCACCGAGCAGTCATCTATTATTGACTTCTCTGTGCTCAATATGGATACCATTGTTTTTTCCATTTTGATGATGGCTTGTGCGCTCTATTTGATGTACAAAGGAGCAAAGAAGGCTACATCTGGCGTGCCCGGTAAATGGCAATGTGCCGTTGAAATGCTCGTCGAATTTGTGAATGAACAAGCTAAATCCATTGTCCACGGCGATCGTACGTTTATCGCTCCGTTGGCACTGACGGTGTTTGTTTGGGTGGTTTTGATGAATGCTATCGACTTGATCCCGGTAGATTTACTGCCGACGATCGCTGGTTGGTTAGGTATTCATTATTTGCGTCCGCTGCCCACTGCCGACTTAAATGGTACGATGGGTATTTCTGTGGGCGTACTGTTCCTCATGATTTATTACGGTATTAAGATCAAAGGTGTTGGCGGATTTAGCCGCGAACTTTTCGTTGCTCCGTTTGGTAACTATCCTTTGCTCTGGCCGTTTAACTTCGCATTGAATATCATCGAATATTTGGCCAAGTGCGTCTCTTTGGGCATGCGGTTGTTCGGTAATATGTATGCAGGGGAATTGTTGTTCTTCTTGATTGCACTGTTGGGTAGTCTTTGGGTCGGTTTTGACGGCCTGAGCATCTTCGGTGTATTCGGACACGCTGTGGCAGGGATCTGCTGGTGGCTCTTCCACGTGTTGATTGTTATCTTACAAGCCTTCATCATGATGATGTTGACCTTGGTTTACATCGGTCAAGCTCATGAAGGTCACTAACACTAGCTTTTAACTTAACTTTTTCTTTTTATTAACTTTTACTCCATTTTTAAGGATTAAGGAGTTTTGCAATGACCAACGTCGCTTTTGTTGCCTTGGCTGCTGGCCTCATCATCGGTCTCGGTGCTATCGGTGCTTGTATCGGTATCGGTATCATGGGTTCCAAGTACCTCGAAGCCGCTGCCCGTCAACCTGAATTGATGAATGCCTTGCAAACCAAGATGTTCTTGTTAGCTGGTCTTATCGACGCCGCCTTCTTGATCGGTGTTGGTATCGCCATGATGTTCGCTTTTGCCAATCCGTTCGTCGGCTAATAAAAGCTTTTTAGTTTCTTTTATTAACGACGTCAGTGAGCACTCACAAAGTAGGTGGGCCTGCGAGCTGACTTAACGGGGTTCAAATAATGAACATCAACGCTTCTCTGTTTGTACAGATGGCCGTGTTCTTCTTCGGTGCCTGGGTCACCATGAAGTACATTTGGCCGCCGCTTATTCGAGCAATCGAAGAACGGCAAAAGAAGATTGACGAAGGTTTGGCAGCTGCCGACAAAGGTGAAATGGCCTTAGCGGAAGCCCAAAAGGAAGGTCAAGCGATTAAGGCTGAAGCCCGTGCTCAAGCTTTGGCAATCATGAATGACGGCGAAAAGCGTGGTCAGGCTATTGTTGAAGAAGCAAAAGCCCAAGCCCAAGTTGAGGCCGATCGTATCATCGAAGCTGCTAAGGCTGAAGTGGCTCAAGAAGCCGAACGTTTGCGCGAACAGTTGCGTGAAGAAGTCGCTCGCTTGGCTGTTGCCGGTGCCGAGCAAATTCTTCGTCGCGAAGTTGACACTAAAGTTCATGCTCAAATGCTTGAACAATTGAAGGCTAAGCTTTAATTATGGCTGAACTTTCGACGATTGCCCGTCCCTATGCGCATGCAATGCTTTTGGCTTTGCAAGACGCCAATAAGGGACCCGAAGAAGCTGCCGATTTGGCTGCTGTTCTGGATGGTATTGCCCAAGTGGTGACCACACCCGAATTAGTTTCTGTGATCGGAGATCCTAAACTGAGTTCGGAACAAATCTACGATCTCATCATTGCCGGTCTCGGACAAACAAAATTGCCCGAAGAGGCCGCCAATCTTTTGAAGGTGGTCGTTGAGAACGGTCGCTTGGAAGCCGTGCCGGAAATCGCACGTCAATTCCGCGAACTTAAAAATCAATCCGAAGGCGTTGCAGACGCCTATATTGAATCCGCCATGCCTATGACGCAAGCGGAAGTTGATGACTTGGTTGCCGGTCTCGGGAAACGTTTTCCGGGCCTGAAGCTCACGCCGGTAGTCACGATCAATGAAGCTTTGATCGGTGGTGTTCGCGTGCGCGTTGGCGACAGAGTTTTGGACGGATCGATTCAGACGCGACTTGCTCAAATGCAAGAGGCACTCACCGCATAAATTTCGGAGCTGTAAGACATGCAACTCAATCCTAGTGAAATCAGCGATCTGCTGAAAAAGCGTATCGAAGGCCTTGGGGTCTCCGCTGATCTTCGCACCCAAGGTACCGTGGTCTCTGTGACCGACGGTATTTGCCGTGTTCACGGTCTTTCTGACGTGATGCAAGGCGAAATGTTGGAATTTCCCAACAGCACGTACGGTTTGGCTTTGAACCTTGAACGTGACTCTGTGGGTGCGGTTATTCTTGGTAGTTATGAGCACATTAGTGAAGGCGACATCGTTAAGACGACGGGCCGCATTCTCTCTGTGCCTGTTGGTCCGAAGTTGATTGGCCGTGTGGTCAACGCTTTGGGTCAACCGATCGATGGCAAGGGCCCGATCGACACGGACGAATATGACGTGGTCGAAAAAGTGGCTCCTGGTGTTATTGATCGTCAATCCGTTTCTCAACCGGTTCAAACCGGTTTGAAGTCCATCGACGCCATGGTGCCGATCGGTCGTGGTCAACGTGAGTTGATCATTGGTGACCGTCAAACGGGTAAGACCGCTGTGGCCCTGGACACGATTATTAACCAAAAAGGCAAAGATCTGATTTGCGTTTACGTCGCAATCGGTCAAAAGGCTTCCACCATTGCAAACGTTGTTCGTAAGTTGGAAGAACACGGCGCAATGGACTACACGATTGTTGTAGCTGCCTCTGCCTCTGAATCTGCTGCGTTGCAGTACATCGCCCCGTACGCTGGTGCCACGATGGGCGAATACTTCCGCGACCGCGGTCAAGATTCTTTGATCGTTTATGACGACTTGACCAAGCAAGCTTGGGCATATCGCCAAATCTCCTTGCTGTTGCGTCGTCCGCCGGGACGTGAAGCCTATCCTGGTGACGTGTTCTACTTGCACAGCCGCTTGCTCGAACGTGCGGCTCGTGTGAATGCTGATTACGTGGAACGTTTCACCAAGGGTGCCGTCAAGGGTAAGACGGGTTCTATGACCGCTTTGCCGATCATTGAAACGCAAGCCGGTGACGTGACCGCTTTCGTGCCGACCAACGTGATTTCTATTACTGACGGTCAAATCTTCTTGGAAACCGACCTTTTCAACGCCGGTATCCGTCCTGCTATCAACCCGGGTATTTCTGTGTCCCGTGTGGGTGGTGCAGCTCAAACGAAGATTATTAAGAAGTTGGGCGGCGGCGTTCGCTTGGCTTTGGCTCAGTATCGTGAATTGGCTGCTTTTGCTCAGTTTGCCTCTGATTTGGACGAAGCAACTCGTAAGCAATTGGATCGCGGTAAGGTTGTGACCGAATTGATGAAGCAACCGCAATATCAACCGTTACAGGTTTGGGAAGAAGCTTTGGTGCTCTTCTGCGTTGAACAAGGCATTTATGATGATGTCGACGCTAAGGATGCACTGCGCTTTGAAAAGGCTTGCCGTGAATTTGTGGTCAACCACCACGCTGATTTGGTTCAACGCATCGAAGAAAAGAAGGAATTGGTCGCTGAAGACAAAGAACTTCTTTTGGCTGCGGTGAATGAATTTAAGAAAAACGGCACCTACTAATTGGAAGTCGATAAACACCTAAGGGGACCACATGCCTAGTACCAAGGAAATTCGCGCCAAGATCAAGAGCGTACAAAATACGCGCAAGATCACTAAGGCGATGGAAATGGTAGCGGCCTCGAAGATGCGCAAAGCGCAGGATCGCATGCATGCGGCTCGTCCTTACGGAGAAAGTATCCGTAATATCGTGGCTCATTTGGCCACAGCGACGACGAGCTACAAGCATCCTTTCTTGCGTCCGCATCCCACTACTGCTGCGAAAGTTGGTCTGATCATGGTGACGACGGACAAAGGTTTGGCCGGTGCTTTGAACACCAATATTCAACGTATGGTGCTCAATAAGATCAAGGATTGGAAGGCTGAAGGCGTAACCGTTGAGGGTACGGCTATCGGTAATAAGGGCCTTGGTTTTATGCAGCATGCTGGAGTGGATTTACTCTCGCACGCTGTACAGTTGGGTGATCGTCCGCAATTGGAAAAATTGATTGGTGCGATCAATGTTCAACTTGAACAATACAGCGCCGGAAAGTTGGACAAGGTTTATCTTGCTTATTCACGTTTTGTGAATGCTATGAAGCAAGAGCCTGTCATTGAACAGCTTTTGCCCTTGTCGAGTGATCGACTTGAGATGATTGGCGAAAAACGTCGGGATTATTCGTGGGATTATCTCTACGAACCCAGTGACGCCACGGTTCTCGATGTGCTGTTAAAGCGCTACATCGAAGCTTTAATTTACCAAGCCGTTGCAGAAAACATGGCTTCCGAACAAAGTGCTCGTATGGTGGCTATGAAGGCCGCCAGCGATAACGCTAAGAAGCTTATCGGTGATCTGCAATTGGTTTATAACAAGACCCGTCAAGCGGCCATCACGAAGGAAATTACTGAAATCGTTGGTGGTGCTGCCGCCGTGTCTTAAAGAGGATATCCCATGAGTATCGGACAGATCGTTCAGGTCATTGGCGCTGTGGTGGACATTGAGTTCCCGCGCGACCAAATGCCCAAAGTATACGATGCCCTTATCTTAGAAAAGGATGAAAAGAACACTCTTGCCGAAGAAGGTTTGACCTTTGAAGTGCAACAACAATTGGGCGACGGCGTGGTTCGTACCATTGCCATGGGCGCCTCTGAAGGCTTGCAACGCGGCATGAAGGTTCGTAGTACCGGCGCCGGTATTTCGGTGCCTGTCGGCCCGAAAACCTTGGGTCGCATTATGGACGTGTTGGGTCGCCCGATTGACAACTGCGGCCCGATCGGTGAAGACGAACGTCGTACGATTCACCAAGCTGCACCTAAGTTTGACGAATTGAGCCCGTCCGTGGACTTGCTCGAAACCGGTATTAAGGTGATTGACTTGATTTGCCCGTTTGCTAAGGGTGGTAAGGTCGGTCTCTTCGGTGGTGCCGGTGTGGGTAAGACCGTGAACATGATGGAATTGATCAACAATATTGCTAAGGCTTATGGTGGTTATTCCGTGTTCGCCGGTGTGGGTGAACGTACCCGTGAAGGTAACGACTTCTACCACGAAATGGAAGAATCCCACGTGCTCGATAAGGTGGCCATGGTGTTCGGTCAGATGAACGAACCGCCGGGCAACCGTTTGCGTGTGGCTTTGACCGGTTTGACAATGGCTGAAGCTTTCCGTGATGAAGGCCGCGATATTCTGTTGTTCATTGACAACATTTATCGTTACACCTTGGCTGGTACGGAAGTGTCTGCTTTGCTCGGTCGTATGCCGTCTGCTGTGGGTTATCAACCGACCCTGGCTGAAGAAATGGGTAAGTTGCAAGAACGTATTGCTTCTACGAAAGTTGGTTCTATTACCTCCATTCAAGCTGTGTACGTGCCTGCCGACGACTTGACTGACCCGTCTCCGGCCACGACCTTCGGCCACTTGGACGCCACGGTTGTGTTGTCTCGTGACATCGCTGCTTTGGGTATTTACCCGGCTGTTGACCCGTTGGACTCCACGAGCCGCCAAGTCGATCCGTTGATCATCGGTGAAGAACACTACACGATTTGCCGTCGCGTTCAAGAAACCTTGCAACGTTACAAGGAATTGCGTGACATTATCGCCATTTTGGGTATGGATGAATTGGCTCCGGAAGATAAACTTACGGTTATGCGTGCTCGTAAGATCCAACGCTTCCTGTCTCAACCGTTCCATGTGGCTGAAGTGTTCACGGGTGCTCCCGGCAAATATGTTCCGCTCAAAGAAACGATCCGCGGTTTCCGCATGATTGTTGACGGCGAATGCGACGCTTTGCCTGAACAAGCCTTCTACATGGTTGGTACGATCGACGAAGCCTTTGAAAAGGCTAAGACGATGCACTAATCGGGTTCGGTGATCAGGTGAGGTTAATCTTCACCTGACGCTGAAACACGACTACGGAGCAACTTATGTCTACGATTAAAGTTGACGTCGTTAGCGCCGAAGAGCAGATTTTCTCCGGTGACGCTGAGTTTGTCGCCCTTCCGGGCGAGGCTGGCGAATTGGGGATTCTGCCGCAACACGCACCGTTGATTTCTTTGATTAAACCGGGTTTTGTGCGCATCACAATGCCTGGCTCCAAAGAGGTCAAACAAGTGTTTGTTGCTGGTGGTGTAATCGAAGTGCAGCCTCAGCACGTCACAGTTCTGGCTGATACCGCTATTCGTTCCGAAGAAATGGATCGCGCCAAGACGGAAAAGGCTATGGCAGCTGCTCGCGAAGCGCGCAGCAAGGCTACGAGCGAAGCCGATTTGGCCAAGCTCGATGCGCAACTGGCTTTCTTGGCTGCTCAAATGGCAGCTATCGAAAAGCTCAAACGCCATCACTAAGCGCAAAAGCGATGAAGAAGGGCAGATGTATGATGACATCTGTCCTTTTTTGTTTTGCGTCATAACCCTTTGAATTCAATCGGCGTAGGATAAACGTAAGAGGATGCCATTGGGTGTGTGTCCCTATGATTATTTGAGAGGAAGTATGAAGGTTCTTGTTTGTACGGATGGCTCTGAATTAAGCGAAAAAGCGATTGAAGCTGCTGTAGGAGTGGCCTTACCTTTAAAGGCTGAATTGATCGGAATGACAGCTGTTAAGGGGGAGGAACCTAAGGACGGTTTGGCCGGCGAGAGTGAAGAGGTTCAAAAGCGCTTGAGTGTGATTTATGAAGCGGCTAAAGCCGTTCAATTGCCGTGCCGTGTTATGGCTATTCATGGTGAAGCACCTTGGCAATGCATTATTAAGCTTGCTAAAGATGAAGACGTTGATTATGTGGTAATGGCCAGCCGCGGTATGGGTAGTATTGGCAGCCTATTTATCGGTAGTGAAACTCAAAAAACGCTTGCGCAAATTGACCGTCCGGTGCTTGTTGTCCGCTAAACCTGACGTTCTTCCTGTCTTAGCGTCTGTCTCCTTTAATAGGAGACGGGCGCTTTTAACACTCATTTAAGCCCCGCTGACTATAGTGCCCCAAAGATTTTGTTCAGGCATTCGAATTCCGTCATCTGTTTGATGAGGAAGCGTTTTTGCCGAGACGTTTCTCCGTTGACAATTGCTATGGATGATTTGGAAACGGATAATGTTTTCGCTAAAAAAGCGATGAGTGCGCTGTTGGCTTTGCCGTCAACCGGTGGTGAAGCAATAGCAATTTTTAAACGTCCGCCGTGCTCTCCCACAATGGCCGATCGTTTGGCGCCAGGTTGAGCATGAACGTCGATAAGAACATCAGAATTTTTAACAATCAACCAAGAAGGCGGAGCCATAGTGGGTTCCTGTTAACCATGAGACCGGATAATGATACTTTTTTAAGAGCTCTTTTGCGTCAAAAATGTGACTTTACGCCTGTTTGGCTAATGAGACAGGCGGGACGCTATCTTCCTGAATACAATGCAACACGGGCACAAGCGGGCAGCTTTATGAAACTGGCTCAATCTCCCGAATTGGCCTGTGAGGTGACATTGCAACCGGTTGAACGGTTTAATCTCGATGCGGCGATTTTATTTTCGGACATTCTGACGGTTCCTGACGCCATGGGACTAGGTTTATCTTTTGTAGCTGGGGAAGGTCCGAAGTTTGCTAGGCCGCTTCGCCATGAAGAAGATGTTAAATTATTGGCGGTGCCGGATATTCAGAAGACTCTTCGCTATGTGACCGACGCGGTTTCTACCATTCGAAAAGCATTGAACAATCGCGTGCCTTTGATCGGCTTCTCGGGAAGTCCTTTTACTTTGGCTTGTTATATGGTTGAAGGTGGTTCAAGTAAGGATTACCGAACAATTAAAACGATGATGTATACCCGACCGGATCTACTGCACCAGATTTTGGACGTTAATGCTGAAAGTGTGACAGCCTACCTGAATGCCCAGATTGAGTCAGGGGCACAGGCAGTACAAATTTTCGACACTTGGGGCGGTACGTTATCGGAGCCTGCCTTCAAAGAGTTTTCTTTGGCTTACATTCAAAAGATTATTGCTGGGTTGCATAAAACTTATGACAACGAGACAGTTCCGGTGATTGTGTTTACGAAGGGAGGTGGTCAGTGGTTGCAAGCTATCGCCTCTAGCGGAGCGGATGCGGTGGGCTTGGACTGGACAACCAATCTCTTTGAAGCACGGGCCAAGATTCAAGATAAAGTCGCCCTGCAAGGCAACTTGGATCCGATGGTCTTGTTTGGTTCAGAAGAAAAAATACGTCAAGAAGTCAGACGTGTAATTGAAGATTTTGGGGTTGTTGGTAACGGCGGACATGTTTTCAATCTCGGACATGGTATCAACCAATTTACTCCACCTGAGGCTGTGGCTGTATTAGTGGATGAAGTTCATCGATATAGCCCTTCGTTTCACCACTAAAGAGAACTTTTCCCCAAAGTTATCCACAGAAAAGGTGAACAAGTAAAAGTCCTTGAAAATTAAAAGGTTATAGAAATGTTACAACGCTAACTCTTTGATTTTTAAGAAATATCTCAAAAATCCTCTGATTTCAGCAAGTTAGGCTCGAATCAGAGGATTTTGCTTAAAAAGTAATCACGAGAAATGTTATCCACAAAGTTATCCACAATAATGCACAAGATTGTGCTAATCGTTTGAAAATATGGAGTTTTCAGAAAATTGAGTTTTCCACAGGATCAAAATGAGAGATTTGCTTAGAAATGTAATTCTTTTTCTCTCCTAAATAGCTCTCGGATACAATGACACGCACGTTGATTAAGAATTTTTTTGCTAATGTCTAGCCCCCGTTTTGTCAGTGTGGCACTGGATATTCCTTTATTGCCGCCGTTGACCTACAAAGTGATGGAAGGGACGTCTCCCAAGATAGGGGACCGTTGTGTTGTACCTATTGGCAACCGTTTGGTGGTGGGTCTTATTGTTGGCGCTAGCAATCAGACGGATATCGCTGAAGAAAAACAAAAAAGCTATATTCGATTGCTCAATGAGACAGAGGCATTGGGAGCAAGTTGGCTGAAGCTGACGAAATTTGCTTCGGATTACTATCAGCACTCCTGGGGAGAGGTAGCGATTGGTGCCTTACCGCCTTTTTTTCGCAGTAAACCAGGGCCTAAATATGAACAGTCTTTAGAAAGACTTAGAAAGCCATACAAATTAAAAAAAATCGGTCAAACCGTTCCCGCTTTGCGACTCAATGATGAGCAAACAGCGGCGGTGGAGGCCTTGGCTGCAAGCTCAGGTTTTCGGACTTTTGTATTACATGGTGTGACGGGTAGCGGGAAAACTGAGGTTTATCTGCGGATGATCGAAAGAGTGTTTTCGGTCAATCCACAGGCACAGGTGCTTTTTCTTGTTCCGGAAATCAACTTGACGCCGCAATTGCAAGAAAGAGTGAGGAGTCATTTCCCAGACCGATCTATGGCTACATTGCACTCGGGATTAGCCAATGGGGAAAGAGCCAAGGCCTGGCTGGCGGCGCATGAAAAACGTGTCCAAATATTGATTGGCACCCGCATGGCAATCTTTGCGGATATGCCTAATCTTGATCTGATTATTGTCGATGAAGAACACGACTTGTCTTATAAGGCCGGCGACGGAATTCGGTATTCGGCTCGAGATTTGGCCGTAAAATTGGCCCAGTTGCGTGGTATTGCGGTTGTGTTGGGATCGGCAACGCCATCGCTGGAGACCTGGAGCAAAGTCAAAAGCGGTCGCTATCATTTGTTAACCTTGAGTAAACGGGCAGTGCAAGGGGCGAAATTGCCAACCTTGAGTGTTGTCAATCCCAAAAATCAGAAACTGGTTAAGGGACTTTGTTCTGAAGTCATTGACGCTATTAGTGAGACACTTCAGAAAAATGAACAAGTCATCATTTTCTTAAATCGACGCGGTTATGCCCCTGTTTTAACCTGCCCGAGTTGCGGTTGGCTCTCTAAGTGTCCTCACTGTTCAACCTATGCGGTTTATCACAAGTTTCACGCGAAACTGATTTGCCATCATTGCGGGTGGTCCACGCCTGTTTACAGTCGTTGTCCAGATTGTGGCAATGTGGATTTGCAACCGATGGGAGCCGGCACACAAAGAATTGAAGAAACACTAGAAGAGCTCTGGCCACAGGCGAAGATTTTAAGAATAGACCGCGACACGACACAGCGAAAAAATGCAGCAAAGTTGGCTTTTGATGCTGTCCATGCCGGCGACGTTGATATCTTGGTCGGCACTCAAATGGTGGCTAAGGGGCACGATTTTCAAAAAGTCTCCTTAGTGGTGGTGCTCAATATTGATGCTCAGTTAGTAAGTGCCAATCCCAGAGGTGAAGAAAGAGCGTTTGCTAATTTAATGCAAGTCGCCGGTCGTGCCGGTCGCTTTGGTTTGTCGGCTCGTATGATTGTTCAAAGCCGATTTGGTGACAGGGAGCTGTTTGCGGCGCTGGCCGAACAAAACTACTGCCGTTATGCTGATTCTCTTTTATCAACCCGAAAGGCTGAAAATGCGGTTCCTTTCGTTTGCCAGGCACTTTTACTAGCTGACGATGTCAAAATCGAAAAGGTTCTTGAGTTTTTAACTCAAGCTCTGAGGTTGGGCGAGGATATTTTGACGGCTCAAGTTAATCAACAGGTTGTCATCTATGATCCGATCCCCATGGCGGTGATGAGGGTGGCTGACAAGGAACGCGGCCAACTATTGGTAGAGGCTTCCTCGAGAGGGGCTATGGGGTTATTTTTAAAGCAATGGTATCGGGCGCTCAGTGAAATACGCTCATCGGTTCATTGGACAATAGACGTGGATCCTATCGACGTATGATGAAATTGCTCAATAAGTCTTTAGTGGCGGCATTTTGTCTCATGGGTGTTGCCTTTGCCTCTGAGAGCCAGCCAGAGCCCGGTTCAATGCTAAGCGCCAAAGAAGTCGCTTTGTCAAATTCTTTGACATGGCGGCGCAGCGGTATGCGTCACCTTTATGAACGGATGGATGTCGTCAGAAATGATACCGATCAGGCGGGACGGTGGTCGGTCAAGCGGTATCAAAATTGGGAACAAGGCGAGATGAGTTGTGACCATAGATTTGTTTTGCTTGGAGTGGATCGGCAGTTTTCAGATCATTTAATTCTTGGCAGTACCATGGATTTTGGTAAAGGCTCGTCTTATTACACACAAGGCTCTTCTGCGACCGAAACAATGGGGGCGAGCGTTTACGGAACCTATCGTTGGGAAGACGGTTCTTATGTCGGCGGGCTATTAAAGCTTGGCGTTCTTCGCCTCAAGAGTTTGTTTTACGATACAAAAGAAGAAAATTCCATGCAGGGGCTTTGCTTTGGGGCAGAGTACGGACGACGCATGACGCCCTGGCCACGGTTGGTTCTGGATCCGCAAGTGCGTATGACCTACAGCCGCCTGGGTTCGGAAGGCATGGAAATTCATAAAACCGATGTTCAATACGATGCCATAGAGAATCTCGTTGTGGCCTTAAGGCTAAAAAGTAAAGTGACATTGGGTGAATCCGCTTCTACCTATTTTTTATTAGGCTACTATCGAGATTTATTAGGGCGCGTTTCGGGTCGGTATTCGCAAGCTCAAGATAGACAATCGTTTACCGATTCTGTGTTTAATACATGGGGGCGGGCAAGCTTCGGGGCGGATTATCAGGTTGATGATCGAATTTCTGCCTCCATAGAAGCGGAGAAGACTTTCGGTCGTGAGTACCAAGATCATACCCGATTAAATTGCTCGGCCCGATACCGTTTTTAATTACACTTGCTTACGAGACGATTACCTTTCGTTTGATAAAAAGTCCTTTATAATCTGCAATTCCTGCCTCCGTGGTGAAGTGGATATCATGCGACCCTCCGAAGGTCGCGTCACAGGTTCGATTCCTGTCGGAGGTACCACCTAACAATAGTTGGCAAAAAAGCCATGTTTGTCCCTGTAGATATTGCCTATCATCGTCAATCCCGAGAGTTGGAGCTCACCTACGAAAATGGAGAAAACTTTCGGCTGCCGGCGGAATTTTTGAGGGTATTGAGTCCTTCGGCTGAGGTGCAGGGACATACACCTGATCAGGCAAGACTTCCAGTTGGAAAGCGTGAAGTCAGTATTGTTGCGATAGAGCCGGTTGGGCTGTATGCAATCAAAATAATTTTTTCAGACGGCCATGATTCGGGATACTACGACTGGGATTATTTGAGAAAACTTGCAGTCGATAAAGAGGCCTTGTGGGAGAATTACTTGGCTCGACTCAAAGAGCTAGGGGCGAGCCGAGAGCCCGATGATCCCAGAAACAAGCTGTTTGAATTACCGTTAAAGAAAACTTGTCACCACTGATATGTCTCAGGAAAATAACCGCCACGAAACCGATTTCGGTTTTAAACGCATTGCAGAAGAAGATAAGGCTAAACAAGTCAGGGAAGTATTTGACTCAGTCGCTCCCAAATATGACTTAATGAATGATGTTTTGTCTTTTGGAATGCATCGTCTCTGGAAGCGATATGCCATTCATAAAGCCGATGTGGCCCGCGGGATGAAGGTCCTGGACCTGGCGGCTGGAACTGCCGATCTTTCGCTTCAGTTTGCCAAGCTTGTGGGACGTGACGGTGAGGTTTGGCCGACTGACATTAACCGCTCCATGCTGAGTATCGGGGCTAAGCGCATGCGTGAGGCCGGATTTGATATGCCGGTTGTTCAGTGTGACTGCGAAAAGTTGCCATTCCCGGACGATACGTTTCACGTGGTGATGGTCAGTTTTGGCTTACGTAATATGACACATAAAGATCGCGCGCTCAGTGAAATGCAAAGAGTGTGTAAACCGGGCGGCAAAGTGATGGTTTTGGAATTTTCTAAAATTAACAAATTACTGGCGCCCTTTTATGATTTTTACTCTTTCCGTCTGATGCCGTGGCTGGGCGGAAAGATATCCGGCGACAGTGAGAGTTACCGATATTTACCGGAATCAATCCGTATGCATCCGAGTCAGCCGGTGTTGGCAGAAATGATGCGCACGGCCGGTCTTGAAGATGTTCATTGGCACAATTTAACGTTTGGTGTTTGTGCCTTGCATATCGGTAGAAAGCCGATAAAGTAGTCGAGCAATAAGTTTTCCCTCTTAACCTGAAGGGGATTTTGTTTCAGGTCCTTAGGAGTTTTTCTCAATGAAAAAATGGATTGCGATTTTAGCGATTGGTTTGACCATGATGTCGCTATCAGTTTCAGCTGATGCGGCCAGACGTTTCGGAGGCGGTATGAGTTTCGGCCGTTCCGCCCCTACGCTTCATAAAGCGACACCAGCGCCTTCAGCGGGCATTAACCAACAACGTGTTAATCCCCAACAGCAACAGCGCCAACAACAGGCCGCCCCCGCTCAGCAGCCGCGTCCTCAAACCGCGGCTCCCAGCCCCATGCGCGGCATGCTGATGGGTTTAGCTGCCGCATTAGGTATTACCGCTTTGGCTCATGCATTGGGTCTTGGCGAAGGCTTTGCCCAATTTTTGATGATCGCTTTAATGGCTCTTGTGGCCTTTTACGTTATCAGAATGCTTTTGGGATTGTTCCTCGTGAAACGTAGGCCCGCGGGAATGCCGGGGCATTCCGCTGAAGCGTCTCGCCAAGATTCCATGCAAAGCCGCTACGATTATGCTTCTTCTGAGCCGCAGAGCTCGCAGAGCGCGCAGAGCGCTTTCAGTGGTTCTTCGCCTATGGCCGGAAGTGTTCTGGATGAGCTTAATAATCCGACTTCCGCACAGAAAGTGGAACTGCCGGCCGATTTCGACGTGGAACAGTTCTTGAAAGTAGCGGAGGCCAACTTCGCTAAGATGCAAAAGGCTTGGGATACCGGTAATGTGACGTCGCTTTCTGACTTTACGACCGACGAAGTGTTCCGCACTGTTACCCATCAGTTGCGTGAACGGGGTGCGCAGGATTATCAGACTGAAATTGTGACCCTGAAGTCGGACTTCCGTGGAATTGTGCGCGATGGTGAAGAGTATCTTGCTGGTGTTCATTTTGACGGGACGTTAAACGTGAGTGGCGAAGCCGAACGCGTCGATGAAACGTGGATTTTGACTAAACCTGTTCGCGGTCAGGGCGGTTGGCTTTTGGCTGGTATTCACCAGGAATCCGAGGCGTAATCGCACACCACGTCGCTAGGTAACAGAGGGCCGCATTTTTTAATGTGGCCCTTTTTGTTTCTAGCCTTGTCTGCGCAGAAGTGCAAGGAATGAATCGAGTACAATACGGTTAATTGACATATCTATACTAAAAGTCATTTTATGAATATCGTTATTCTTGCCGCCGGCATGGGTAAGCGGATGCGTTCACGTCTGCCGAAAGTGCTTCAGCCCCTTGCTGACAAGCCCATGCTCGAGCATGTCATTGAAAAAGCCCGTCTTTTAGGTTCCAATAATCGCTTAATCGTTGTCATTGGCCACGGTGCCGAGGCAGTAAAAGCGTATTTTGAAAAAGACGAAGATATCACTTTTGCTTTACAAGCTGAGCAGTTGGGAACGGGGCATGCATTGCTCCAAGCATTGCCGTACTGTGATCAAAGTGAACCCACTTTAGTGCTTTTGGGGGATGTGCCGTTGATTCGCCCAGAGACGCTGAAAAATTTGGTCCAAGCAGCCGGCAGTGGAGTCGGACTTTTAACTGTTCGTTTAGATAACCCCAGGGGGTATGGTCGAATTGTTCGTCAAGACGGTGCCGTTTGTGCCATTGTGGAAGAAAAAGACGCTACCGATGAACAGCGTGCCATTAACGAAGTTAACACAGGCATTATGGTGCTGCCGACTCGGTATCTGGAGCGTTGGCTCAATGAGTTGGGTAATGAAAACGCGCAGGGCGAATACTATCTGACCGATGTCATTGCTCGTGCGGTCTCTGAGGCAGTCGCTGTTAATTCAGCGACGGCACAGACAGCTACGGAAGTCGAAGGCGTTAACAATAAGGTCCAATTGGCTGCTCTTGAGCGAGCCTATCAGAAAGATAATGCGCTGGGTTTGATGAATGACGGCGTTACCCTGATTGATCCTGATCGCATTGACGTTCGGGGTGAATTGGTCTGCGGAAAAGATGTCACAATTGATGTGGGCTGCATTTTTAGCGGTAAGGTTGTGTTAGGAGACGGGGTACGAGTCGGCGCCTATTGTGTGCTCAAAGACGTTGAGATCGGCGAAGGAACAGAAATCCTGCCGTTTTGCCACTTTGATGGCGCACAGGTAGGTAAAGAGGCTCGTTTGGGACCGTACAGCCGCCTGCGTCCGGGAACGACTTTGGCCGATCAAACGCATATCGGCAACTTTGTTGAAATTAAGAAATCCGTGGTTGGTCTGGGCAGTAAAGTAAACCACTTATCGTATATTGGTGATACAGATATGGGGGCACGGGTTAATATCGGAGCCGGAACCATTACATGTAACTACGACGGTGTCAATAAATTCAGAACCACGATTTTGGATGACGCTTTTATTGGTTCGGATACGCAACTTGTCGCGCCGGTGACTGTTGGCAAAGGGGCGACGCTTGGAGCGGGTACAACCCTTACCAAGAATGCTCCAGATGGTGAATTGACGATTGCCCGAGCACGCCAGATGACCATTAAAGGTTGGAAACGTCCGACGAAAAACAAATAAATTTAGCGATAAAGGAAAAGATCATGTGCGGTATTGTTGCTGCGACTTCTAAACATCGGAATGTGGTGCCGCTTTTGGTTCAAGGATTAAAACGTCTAGAGTATCGCGGTTATGACAGCTGCGGTGTGGCCGTTTGGAATCAGGGCCTAAAGCGTGTCAGAAGCGTCTCGCGTGTCTCCGAGCTCTCTGAGCAAATCAGCAAGGATCAGTTGCAAGGCTTTTTAGGAATCGCTCACACTCGTTGGGCTACGCACGGCGCTCCCTTGGTTTGTAATGCGCATCCGCATTTTTCCGGTGATCAAATCGCCTTGATTCATAACGGTATTATTGAAAATTATGAGGAAATCCGTGAGGAATTGGCGGCCAAAGGTGTTCAATTTACCAGTCAAACCGATACGGAAGTCTTGGCTCACTTGGTTCGTGACAATTACACGGGCGATTTGTTGGGAGCCGTTCAAGCGGCTTTAAATCGTGTACGCGGTGCCTACGCCATTGCGGTTTTCTGTAAGGATGATCCTCATCGTGTCGTTGTGGCCCGCCAAGGTTCCCCCTTGGTTCTAGGGGTGGGCGACGGTGAGATGTTCGCCGCCTCGGATACGATGGCGCTTGCCGGAGAAACAGACCGTTTTATTTATCTGGAAGATGGCGACGTAGCGGATTTGATGCCGCAAGGCTATCAAATCTACTCCCACCAAGGGACGAAATTTATCGCGGTTGAAAGAGAAGTTCGCCAAATGGAGGCTTTTAGCAATGCCGTGGAGCTGGGGCCGTATCGTCATTACATGCAAAAGGAAATATTTGAGCAACCGCGAGCCATTGCCGACACGCTTGAGGCGGTGGGCGAAGTAACACCAACCCTTTTTGGCGAAAAGGCCGGGGAAGTTTTCAAGGAAATTCATCGTGTTTTAATGATTGCTTGCGGAACCAGTTACTATGCGGCCTTGACTTCCAAATATTGGATAGAAGCCATTGCGGGTATTCCTTGCGATGTGGAAATTGCCAGTGAATATCGCTACCGCAAGAGTGTTCCGGATCCGAAGACCCTTGTAATCACTATTTCTCAGTCCGGCGAAACGGCCGATACATTGGCAGCGTTAAAGCACGCGCGCGACTTAGGTATGACGCAGACGCTGACGATTTGTAATGTTTCCACCAGCGCCATGGTTCGCGAAAGTCTCTTGCGTTACATCACGCGCGCGGGTGTGGAAATCGGCGTGGCTTCTACGAAAGCCTTTACCACACAGTTAACCGCACTCTTTTTGCTGACTCTGTGCTTGGCAAAGGTAAAGGGGTGCTTATCTGCTGAAAGTGAAGACCGATACATGAAGCTTTTGCGCCATGTGCCCAAAGCGGTAAGCGCGGTACTGGCTCTTGAACCTCAAGTGATTGCCTGGGCTCAGCGTTTTGCAAGCAAGCAACATGCTTTGTTCTTAGGACGTGGTATTCACTATCCGATTGCTCTTGAAGGCGCTTTAAAATTAAAAGAAATCTCTTACATTCACGCGGAAGCCTATCCTGCCGGTGAACTCAAGCACGGTCCGCTGGCGTTGGTTGACGAGTCTATTCCTGTTGTGACGGTGGCGCCGAACGATGAATTGTTGGAAAAACTCAAGAGCAACATGAAAGAAGTGGAAGCGCGCAAGGGCGAACTTTATGTGTTTGCCGATGCCGATACCGGTTTGGAATCGAGCGAACACATTCACGTTATTCGTATGCCTGAAAACTATGGGCCGCTTTCGCCGATTTTGCACGTAATTCCGTTGCAACTTTTGGCGTACCACACGGCCTTTATTCGAGGCAACGATGTGGATAAGCCACGTAACTTGGCCAAGAGCGTTACAGTAGAGTAACCCCCATCAATAAGATAATGAAATGCCCCAAAGATCGGAAATGAACTTTGGGGCATTTTTCGATAAAGCGCAGTTGGGATTTACATGCCGGTGGCAAAGGCTCGGATACCGGATCCGATGAACTGCACGCCGATACAAACCAAAAGGAACCCCATTAATTTGCTGACAATGATGGTGCCGGACGGGCCAAGTTTTCTACCGCAGAAGTCGGCAGAGCGCATGACTGCCCAACAGACCAGACAGCAAAAAACAATGGCAAGGGTCATCATGAAAAAGGTTGCGACTTGATCTTCCCAGTGAGGATATTCGGCAATTTCAGTGGAAAAACCGATGATAACAGCCATTGTGCCGGGACCGGCGATCATCGGCATGGCGATGGGGAAAAAAGCGTAATCCTCACGATCTCGACGGACCAACGGGGCTTTATTGGGAGAGGGGGTTTGTTGGCCAAAAAGCATTTGATAACCGATGACCGCAACCATGAAGCCGCCTGCGATTCGCAACGCCCCGTAGGAAATGCCGAAAAAAGCTAATAAGAGGTTGCCAGCCAATAAACTGACAAACATGATGATGCCGGCATAAATCGCAGCCCATCTCGCTTGAGACTTGCGCTGAGCTTCATCCATGCCTTGTGTGAGGCTGATGAAAAGCGGAATTTTGGACGGCGGGTTGGTGATCACTAAAAGACTGACCAATCCAGCTAAAAAGTATTGCAGGTGAAAGATCTCAAGAGACATGTCGAGCCGATCAAAAATCGAAACATAAAAATGTCGACATTGTTACCTTTTCATTTAAAAAGGTCACTAGGTAGTAACCCTAACGTGAGTTACATTCTGAAATATTTTTTGCCTTAAAGATCAAGTAATAAAAACCAATTTTCGGTCTTTTCTGTCATAATGAACGCACTTTCACTTTTTGACTGAATGAACGTTCAGTCACATTTGGTTATTTATTGTCGGATCAACGCCGGCATCGATGTTTGGAGAAAGGTAAAAGATGTATTCAAAGTTTGCGCCCAAGTACGCTGCGGTAGCTTTATCAGTCGTGGCAGCTTTGTCGTTGGCAGGCTGTAAGGGTGAGGCTCCGAGTGCCCCGAAGGGGCCCCAAGAAGTGGGAGTGGTGACGGTAGAGCTGTCTACTCCCGTGATGACAACGGAGCTTGCCGGACGCACGAGCGCTTACCAAGTGGCCGAAGTTCGTCCTCAGATTAGTGGGATTATTCAAAAGAGAACTTTCACCGAAGGTCAGATGGTTAAGGCTGGTGACCAGCTCTATCAAATTGATCCGGCTTTATATGAAGCTGCCTATGAAGAAGCCGTGGCCAATTATGAATTAGCCCGAGCCAACGCCAGGCGCTCTGCCCAGTTGGTGAAGGTCAATGCCGTGAGTAAGCAAGACAACGATGCCGCTCAAGCTCAAATGAAGACAGCGCGGGCAGCCATGAAGACGGCTAAAACCAATTTGGATTACACCAAGGTAGAAAGCCCGATTTCAGGACGAGTGGGCCGTTCTGAGGTTACGCCGGGTGCGCTGGCCAACGCTTATCAGACATTTATGACGACGGTGCAACAGCTCGATCCCATTTATGTGGATGTTCGTCAAACAAGTTCTGACATGTTGCGCTTAAAGCACGAAATTGCTTCGGGCAAGATTAAGGCTAAAGACGGTGCTGTCGAAGTCACTGTTTTAATGGAAGATGGCTCCGTTTATCCGCAAAAAGGCAAATTAACCTTCACGGGTGAAGAAGTGGACGAAGGCACGGGGATGATTAATTTGCGTGCGGTTGTGCCCAATCCTAACGGTGATCTTTTACCTGGTATGTTCGTGCGCGCCCGTCTTGAAGAAGGCGCTCGTCCGGATTCTGTCCTTATTTCTCAACGCTGCGTGATGCGCGACCCGAAAGGTCAAGCCTATGTTTATGTAGTAAAGCCAGACAATACGATTGAACAACGCAATGTGGTTGCCAACCGTGTAGTCGGCACGAATTGGTTAATTGAATCAGGTCTGCAGGCAGGTGAAAAAGTTGTGATTGAAGGCATCGGCAAGGTGCGTATTGGTGCACAAGTCAAAATTGCGCAACCGGCAGCCGCCGCGACTGAGACCCCAGCAAAGCAATAAGAAATAAGACAAGGCAAAGGATTAATTTATGTCTCGATTTTTTCTAGGACGACCGATTTTCGCCTGGGTGATCGCTATTGTGATCATGTTGGCCGGTATCCTGTCGATTACAAGATTGCCGGTCTCTCAGTACCCGCAGATCGCGCCTCCTCAGGTAACCATCACGGCAACCTACCCGGGCGCTTCGGCTGAAACCATTGAAAATACGATTACCCAACAGGTCGAACAAGCGATGACCGGTTTGGACGGCTATCTATATATGGCCTCTAACTCCGATTCGTCCGGTCGCGTTTCCATTGATATCACCTTTGAAGCAGGAACCGACCCTGACATTGCCCAGGTTCAAGTTCAAAACCGCTTAAAGACCGTGGAAAACAGTCTGCCGCAAGTGGTGCAACAGTTGGGTGTGAACGTGGATAAATCGGCCGCCAACTTCTTGATGGTGGTGGGCTTTGTCGATAAAAACGGCAAAATGAGCAGCGCCGATCTTTCTGACTATTTGGTCAACAATGTTCAGGAGCCGCTTTCACGTATTACCGGTGTGGGCGAAGTGGAAGTGTTCGGTAGCTCTTACTCCATGCGTATTTGGCTCGATCCTGAGAAGCTTCACAAGTACTCCTTGTCGACCGACGAGATCGTTGCGGCCGTTGAAGAGCAAAACGTACAAGTTTCATCCGGCGCCATCGGTAACTTGCCTTCTGCGACACGTTACGAATTAAATGCCACGATTAACTCCATGTCGCTTTTGGAGACGGTTGAAGACTTCGAAAACATTATGGTGAAGACGTCTATGGACGGTTCACGTGTTTTGATGAAGGATGTAGCCCGAATCGAGATGGGGCAGGAAAGCTACAACGTTATCGCTCTTTATAACGGAAAAGAATCTACCGGTATGGCCATTAGTTTGGCTTCAGGCGCCAACGCTATGGCTACGAGCGATCGTGTGAAAGCCCGCTTAAATGAAATGCAGGTGAACTTCCCGGATGGTATGGAATGGGTGGTGCCGTTTGATACGACGCCTTTCGTTCGCATTTCTATTCAGGAAGTGGTTCGCACGCTTTTTGAAGCTATCGTGCTTGTGGTCTGCGTGATGTTCCTATTCCTGCAGAATTGGCGTGCAACCTTGATTCCGACTATTGCCGTGCCGGTCGTGCTTTTGGGTACGTTTGGGGTATTGCAGGCAATGGGGTACTCCATCAACGTGCTAACGATGTTTGCTATGGTGCTAGCCATCGGGCTACTGGTGGACGACGCCATTGTGGTGGTGGAAAACGTTGAACGTGTGATGCGAACTGAAGGCTTATCACCACGAGAGGCGACGGAAAAATCCATGGGTCAGATTCAGGGCGCCTTGGTGGGTATCGCCATGGTGCTTGCGGCAGTGTTTGTGCCGATGGCTTTCTTCGGCGGTTCAACCGGCATCATTTATCGTCAGTTCTCCGTGACGATCGTCTCGGCCATGGTGCTTTCTGTATTAGTGGCTTTGATCCTGACGCCGGTGCTTTGCGCCTCGCTTTTAAAGCCGATCGAGAAAGATCATCACGAAAACAAACAGGGCTTTTTCGGCCGCTTTAACCGTGGTTTTGAAAAGTTCTCCCTGATGATTCGCACTCAGGTCGGTCAAGCTATCCCACATACTGTCCGCACGCTTTTGGTTTACGCCATTATTTTGGGCGGCGTGGTGTTTGGCTTCATGAAGTTGCCTTCGAGCTTTATGCCAGGTGAAGACCAGGGTATTTTGCTTGCGCAGGTGATTACGCCGGCGGGTACTTCTCAACAAAGAACGCAGGAAGTGCTGGGTCGTATGAGTCAGTACTTCCAGGAAAAAGAAGCGGAAAACATTGAGTCGGTATTTACGGTTTCTGGCTTTTCTTTCGGTGGCACGGGACAAAATACCGGTTTGATGTTCGTGCGCTTGAAGGATTGGGGCGATCGTGAAGGCGATGGGCAGGATGTTAACTCCATCACGGCACGTGCCATGGCTGAGTTCTCTCAATATAAGGATGCCAATGCCTACGCGTTCCCGCCGCCAGCTGTGCCTGAATTGGGTATTGCCGATGGCTTTGACATTTATCTGCAAGCAAGCGCCGGTCAAACCCACGATGAATTGATGGCGGTACGCAACCAGTTTATTGGTATGGGTAACGCTCACCCGTATCTGACGGCTGTTCGTCCGAACGGTATGGAAGATACGCCTCAGTTGCACTTGGATATTGATGTGGAAAAAGCCCGCGCATTGGGTGTGTCCATTAATTCCATTAATTCAACACTGGCAACGGCTTGGGGTGGTACGTATGTCAACGACTTCCTTGATCGCGGTCGTGTGAAGAAGGTTTATGTCCAAGGCGATAGCCAATTTAGACAAAAACCGGAAGATTTGGGTAAGTGGTACGTGAAAAACAGTGCCGGTGAAATGGTGCCTTTCTCTGCTTTCTCAACAACATCGTGGAAATACGGTTCGCCTCGTCTGGAACGTTTCAACGGTTTGTCTGCTGTGAACATCCAAGGTAATCCGCGCACGGGCTTTAGCTCAGGTGACGCCTTAGCGGCTGTGGCAGAAATCGCTGAAAAACTTCCTGCCGGCTACAGCGTTGCTTACACAGGTGTTTCCTATCAGGAACGTGAAGCAGGCGGTCAAGCAGCGCCCTTGTATGCGTTGTCCATTTTAGTGGTGTTCTTGTGTTTGGCAGCTTTGTATGAAAGCTGGTCCATTCCGATTGCGGTGATTTTGGTCATTCCAATGGGTGTGATCGGTGCATTGGCGCTGACGGGCTTAAGAGGTTTGAATAACGATATTTACTTCCAGGTCGGTCTGATTACAACTATCGGTTTGGTCAGTAAGAACGCCATTTTGATTGTGGAATTTGCTAAAGACTTGCATGACAGTGGTGAAGATATTGTGCACGCGGCTATTGACGCGGTCCGTTTGCGTCTTCGTCCGATTGTGATGACGTCTTTGGCGTTCGGTCTTGGGGTGTTGCCCTTGGCTATGTCTCACGGGGCCGGTTCCGGCGCTCAGAACGCTATCGGTTGGGGTGTGCTCGGTGGCATGATTACCGGTACGCTTTTGTGTGTGCTCTTTGTGCCGCTTTTCTACGTTATGATTATGCGTGTCTCAGGCAGTGCCAATGAACGTAACGTTGATTTGAAGGCCGCGGCGGTTGAAACGGCTTTCGAAGCTCAAGCCCTAAAGAGCGGAGAGTTAACGTTCTATGATCGAGATGAAGAGTCTGAGAAAAAAGAAAACGGTGTTCCTGCAGAATATGATGCTCAAGTGCAGGAAAAGCAGCAAGCCGATAAGAAGGGGGAATAAGCATGCGAAAGACATTTAAGTTTTTGCCGTTGGTGGCAGCTTTGGCATTGACCGGTTGCATGTCGATGGCTCCCAGCTATGAAAGACCGCTGGCACCGATTCTGAACGCTTGGCCTACCGGCGAAGCCTATGCCGATGCCAAGATCAATCAGCAGGCTTTGCCCGATTGGCACGAGTTCTTCACCGATGAGCGCTTGCGCAAGGTTATTGAACTGACGCTTGAGAACAATCGTGACTATCGTGTCGCCATGCTCAATGTTCAAAAAATGCGTTATGCATACAACATCCAGCGTTCAGAATTTTTACCGAGCATCTCAGGTGTTGGTTCCGGAGAACATTCCGGTACGCCGAGAACGTTAAGTGCGACCGGTCAAGATACGGTAAGCCATGTTTACTCAGCCAATTTGGCCATGGCTTCTTATGAATTGGATCTTTTTGGCCGTATCCGCAGCTTAAGTGACGAGGCTTTGAATCAATATTTCGCAACCGAAGAGGCCAGAAAGAGCGCCCGTGTGACGCTCATCGCCGAAACGGCTAATCTTTGGTTGCAGCTGGGCGCAGACCGTTCGCTTTTGGCTTTCGCAAAAGAAACGTTGGACAGCCAAGAGAAGTCCTACAAGCTTTCTGAAGCAAGCTATAAAGCCGGCGCCATCAATTTGCTTGAACTCAATCAGGCCAAGCAAATGTACGCAAGCGCCCAAGCCTCTTATGCCTCTTCACAGCGTGCAGTGGCTCAAGACATGAATGCATTGGCGCTTTTGGTCGGCACGGATGTACCCGAAGACTTATTGCCCAATAAGGTGGAGGTGGTGACACTTGCCGGGGTTTTGCCTCAAGGGGTTCCTTCCGAAGTGCTGTTAAACCGTCCTGACATTGCTCAGGCTGAGTACACGTTGCTCGCCGCCAATGCTGACATTGGCGCGGCTCGTGCAAACTTCTTCCCGAGAATCACGCTAGTGGCTTCGGGCGGTACCGGTTCAACGGAATTAGATGATCTCTTCTCGGGTGGTACACGTCTTTGGAGCTTCAGTCCCTCGATTTCGCTTCCGATCTTCACGGGCGGAGCTAACTGGGCAACGCTTCGTGTGTCTGAAACGGAACGAGATATCGCAGTCGCTGATTACGAAAAAGCCATTCAAACGGCTTTCCGTGAAGTAGCTGATGCGTTAGCGACGGAAGGCACTATCGAGCGTGAACTCAAAGCCACGCAAGACTATGCCGATGCCACCAAGAAGGCCTATGAACTTGCCCAAGCCCGTTATCGTCATGGCTCAGAAAGCTTCCTGACGGTTTTAGACTCGCAACGGCAATACGTGAGCGCACAAACGCAATTGGCCGTTGCCCAACAGGCCCGAGCCATGAGTTTGGTAACGCTTTACAAAGCCTTGGGCGGCGGTGCGGTTGATATCGAAAAATCGGTCGATCAAAAGAGTGAATCTTTGGTTCAAGCCAAAAGTGAGGCTTAAACCATGTCGAAGAATTTAGCTCAGCAGCGCCGTGAGGAAATTATCCGGGCGGCGCACAAGTGCTTTATCACCCGAGGCTTTCACGCAACGGGGATGGCCGATATTGCCCGAGAGTTCGGGATGAGCGCTGGCCATATCTATAACTATTTCCCGAGCAAGACTGCCATTATTGAAGAGGTGATTTCCCGGGGGATGGAAGATTTTTATAAAAATTCCTGCGCGCTTCAGGAAAGCCAAGACAGTTATGAAAAGACACTCGAGCAAGTCAGACGTATCTTGTCAGGGATCTTGAAAAAGGAAAGAGTGACGCTTTCTTTAGAGCTGTTGGCTGAGGCAAGTCACAATCCCGAACTCGAAAAAGTTTTACAAAAGGCCGATGTTAAGGCTCGCACACACCTTAGGGAGCTTTCCCATCCGAACGGTAACAGTCCTAAAGATTGGGCCTTGGTGGATGTGGGGATGGCAACTTTTGAGGGAATCGGTTTGAGGTATCTGAGAAATCCGGATATGGATTTTGATGCGATCTGTGAGGTTCTTGCCGAGCGTATTTATATGCCGAGGGAGAAACTCAAACAAAGACTCAAGGAGCTTGAAGCCAGGCAAGCTTAAATGCTTCCTTTCAAAAAGAACAGCCGGTCTTCATTATCAGAAGCCGGCTGTTTGATTTCAAAAACGGGAAACTACTTTAAATCAACGGCGATAAAGATGCGGGATTGTTGACGTTGTACCAACAAGGCTACTTTTTCAGCGCCCGATACAGCGCGACGCAAATCGCCTACCGTTTTGACTGTCTTGCCATTGGCGCTCAGAATGATGTCACGAGGCATAAGTCCGGCTCGGGCAGCCGCAGCGCGAACTTCCGTGACTAATAATCCACTGGTAAGATCCAATTCCTTTAATTCTTCGTCATTTAATGCGCGAACCGACACACCGAGCTTACCTTGAGCTTGTTTAGCTTCCGTCGGAGCGGTGCTGTCTTCAGGATTTTCAGCCACGGTTACCGAGATGTCCTTTTCTTTGCCGTCACGCAAAACGGTGAGTTTGACCTTTGTGCCGGGTTTCATGGCAGAAATCTTGACGGGCAAGTCGTTGGCGCTGTTGATGGCCTGACCGTTTAAAGCCACGACAATGTCGCCTACCTTAAGACCCGCTTTTTCACCGGGTTGTCCCTTTTCAAGTTGGGTAATCACAGCGCCTCGAGGCGTCTTCATACCGAAGGCTTCAGCTAAATCTTGGGTAACCGCTTGGATGCCGACACCGATCCGGCCTCGGATAACCCGGCCGTTTTCGATCAATTGATCCTTAATTTGGATAGCTAAGTCAATCGGGATGGAGAAGGACAGCCCCATGAAACCGCCCGAAGTGGAGAAAATTTGAGAGTTAATGCCCACCACTTCGCCCTTCATGTTAAAGAGAGGGCCTCCGGAATTGCCGGGGTTGACGGCAACGTCGGTTTGAATGAAGGGGACATATTCTTCGGAGGGTAAGGCGCGGCTTTTAGCCGAAACAATACCGGCTGTGACTGTGTTGTCAAGGCCGAAAGGAGAACCGATGGCGGCCACCCATTCGCCCACTTTCAACTGTTCGGAAGAGCCGATTTTAAGTACAGGCAAATCCTTGGCTTCAATCTTCACCACGGCGATATCGGTCTTTTTATCCAAGCCTAAAACTTTGCCGGAGAATTCGCGGTTGTCAGTCAAACGAATGCGAATCTCGTCTGCCCCTTCGACCACGTGAGCATTCGTAAGAATGACACCATCGGAAGAAATAATGAAGCCTGAGCCTGTTCCGCGTTGTTCAGGCACGCGTTGCTCCTGAGGACCGAAGGGAATGATGGGGAAGCCGAAGCGGCGGAAAAGCTCTGCCGTGCGATCATCCATGCCGGGGAAGGGAGACTGCACGGTTTGTGTACGGGCATTTCGAATCGTTGAGATATTGACGACACCTTTGCCATTTTCTTCAACAAGCTTGGTGAAGTCAGGCAACATGGCTTGTGCGCCTGAGTCATTTGAAGAGAAAAACGGCACTTCAGCTTGAGCCGCGGGCATAAAGGAGAAAGCCGCGGCTAAAGCGACCGTCAGGGCGGCCGATTTCAAAACACTCTTTTTAACCATATCAAAGTACTCCGAAATAAATTCTTTTTGTCAGTGCAATACGTAATTTGCCAAACACTGAAACGATAATAAAAAATGCGTTGATTTTGTTTGTCGGGTTGTTTCGATCAAGCTTTATTTGTAACAAAGACTAGAAATTATTGAGTTAACAAGGGCAAGCGGATACGCATTGTGGTTCCTTTCCCATCCAATCCGTCATCGATTGCGATCGATCCATGATGAATTTCCACAATACGTTTGACGATGGCTAATCCCAATCCGTGTCCCTGAGCCTTGGTTCCCAGTGCGCGGTAGAAGCGATCAAAAACGCGCTCACGCTCTTCAGGAGCGATACCGGGACCATTGTCACTTACTTCAATGACGACCTCGTTTTGTTCGCGCTTGGCAGAAAGTCGAATGCGTCCGTCGGGTTGTGTGTAGCGAATCGCGTTATCGGTAAGGTTGGTAATCAGAAGTTTGAGCGCATCTTCCATGCCGGCAACGACAACCGCTTCAGTGGCGGTTTCAAGCGTGATATTTTTTTGTTGAGCCAATACGGTCAGTTCATCGGCAACGGCACTGATCACTTCGTCAAGTTTGACGGAAACAAAGGGCTTTTTGTGGGCATCGGGGTCAAGTCTTGCAATAACCAAGAGTTGTTGCACAAGACCGGTTGCCCGGTCAATACCCGCATGAAGTCGTCCAAAGGCCTTTTGACGACTTTCTTCCGTTTTAGCGCGTTCGGCCAATTGAACTTGAAGTTTGAGAGCGGTAAGCGGGGTTCTGAGTTCGTGCGCGGCGTCAGAAGCAAATCGCTTTTGCGCTTCAAGGCTTTGCTCCAATTTGGCCAATAAATCATTCAAGGCCAAAACCAATTGCTTAACCTCAACCGGAAGTCCCTTAACCGGCAACGGTTCCAGTGATGTGGATGAGCGGGTGGAGACAATTTTGGCGGTTCGGTTAAGGCTTGCTAAGCCTTGCCCAACCAATAGCCATACCGCGACGACTAAAAAGGGCAGCAGTAAAACTAAAGGCTGCAAAATGTGAAGCGCAGAGGTAAAAGCTAATTTCACACGGACTTCCACCGGTTGGGCCGTGATAATGGAAATATTATGGACAGTCTTTAAAGCAAAAATTCGCCAAGTTTGCCCTTCATGGCGGATGTTGGCGAAGCCTTCGATATCCGTTACCGGAAATGGAGAGGGAAGACCGCTAGATAAGTGTGTCTGACCGGAAACGGTGTCTAAAAGCTGAATAACAATGTGTTGTTCATCGGAACCGGACGGTTTGACATCCGGCAGTGTCCCGTCAGTGTGAACGCTTAAAGACAGGGCAATCTGCTGCAGTTCAGTATCCAGGAAACGGTCAACTTCGCCGCGGGCAGAGATAAAGGTCATGTACGTTGCCGCCACCCCCGCTAAGAGTAGCGCGATACAAAACGTCCACAAGAGTCTGTCGCGAATGGAATACATGATGGCTTAGGTTTCCAGAATGTACCCCACACCGCGCACGGTTTTAATAGCGTCTTCGCTTAACTTTTTGCGAAGATGGTGGATGTGCACTTCAATGGCGTTGCTGCCGATGGAAGAGTCCCAGTTGTAGAGTTTTTCTTCCAATTGAGCGCGAGAGAGAACCAGCCCCGGGCGCTCTGCAAGCGCTAAAAGGAGAGCGAATTCTTTACTGGAGAGCAAAATAGATTCACCATTGAAAATGACTTCATGCGTGGCAGGTTTAATTTGCAGGCGTCCGCGTTCAATCATGGGCTCGGCGCGGCCCGCGGAACGACGCAGGAGGGCCCTCACGCGGGCAAACAATTCATCCAAATCAAAGGGTTTGATGAGATAGTCATCCGCGCCGGCATCCAATCCCTTGATGCGGTCTTCAACCGTATCGCGTGCGGTTGTTACAAGAACCGGGGTGAGATTGCGTTCGGCACGCATTTCTTCGAGCACCTTGATGCCGTCTTTACCTGGCAAGCCTAAGTCTAAGATGACAAGAGAGAATTCTGTTGTACGGAGCGCCAAAAGAGCAGAATGGCCGTCTTGCACCCAATCAACCGCGTAGCCCTCATCAGTGAGGCCATCGACAACACTTTCTCCAATCATCGGGTCGTCTTCTACCAATAACAGTCTCACGGTTTTCTCCTTGCCAATTGAATGCTCGATAGCGTATCAGAATGTATGAAAATTTAAAAACTTCCGCAATCGTATGCCGAAGTGTGCTAATTTTTAATGCAAGAAAAATTATAAATAGAAGAAGGAAAAACGAAGATGGCAGATTTGACACCCTATAACAATGAGGGGCCGAAGAAAAATTTGTTGTTTGTTACGCAGCTTGTCTACATTTTGCACGGGTTAAGTATCGTGATCGGTTTAATGACGGGCGCGACGATTATTTCAGCCTTTTTATTCGGTTGGCCTTCCATCGCAGCGGTTATTCTCAATTACATTATGGCGCCTGATGCCAGAGGAACTTTCCTTCAATCGCACTTTTCCTGGCAAATCCGCACCTTTTGGTATGGCATGATTTGGACGGTTTTGGTGGCCATTGTCGGCGTGTTGCTGACGCCCTTTGTGATCGGTCCCTTTATTTGGTTGATCGGTTTTGTGGTGTTAGGAATTTGGGTGGCTTATCGCATTGTGGTGGGTTGGTTACGTCTGCGCCAATATCGTCCGGTATTCTCTGATTATTAAAGGTTTTTCTATTTTTAAGTAGATTAAACCGTTTTAGGTAATATTAGGGTTATCACTAATAAAAATAGTAAAATTTAGACACAAAAAATCCGCAAAATTCAGTCGTTTCGGAAGCGTAAAGGTTTTGTTCTTGCTTGTTCCTAAACCTTTACGCTTTTGTTTTTAATTTTTCCCATTCTGGAGAGAATTGATGTCTTTCATGAAAAAGAGTGCTGCTGCGTTGGTGCTGACTGGTGTGGCCGCCGCAACTTCTACGGCCTTGGCTGCCGGTTTCCAATTAACGGAACAATCCTCTTTGGGCGCAGGCCGTGCCTACGCCGGTGCCGGTATCGTCGGCGATGACTTGTCTGCTGTTCACTACAACCCCGCCGGTATGACCTTGTTGGAAGGTACGCGTTTCCAGGCCGGTGGCGTGTGGATTGGTATTAATGCCGATTACAGTAGTGACATCAGTAATGAATCAGAAAATGGTCGTCTCAAAGGTCAAATGATTCCTGCTGGTTATGTGACACACCAAGTTAATGACCAAATTTGGTTAGGTTTTGCGATGACTGTTCCCTTTGGTATGGGTACGGAATACAGTAAAAATTGGGAAGGCGCAGACAGAGGAACCAACGCTAAGATCTATACGTTTGATATGAATCCAAGTATTGCTTGGAAGGTGAATGATTTCTTAAGCATCGGTGGTGGTATTTCTGTTCAATATGCAAAAGCGGAATTAGGAATGGGAATGTCAAGCTTAGGACATGGAAAAGTTGAGGCTGACAGTTGGGACTGGGGTTATAACTTCGGATTGATGATTAGCCCGACGGATAAGTTGCGTTTTGGTTTGGCTTATCGCTCGTCAATTGAACACAACGCAGAAGGGGATACGAAACTAAGTGGTGTGAAAACTGGCTTAGATTTTCTCGAAGGACAAAATTTTGGTATGTCTACGACGATTGAGACCCCTGATACCATTATGTTAACAGGAACTTGGGAAGCAACCGAAAAATTGCGCTTATCAGGTTTAATTCGTTGGGCCAATTGGTCAAATTTTAAAGAATTGAACATTGAAAACGAATTACCACTAAGTTTTTCAAGCTCTCCATTCGGTCCAGTTCTATCCAATATCGATATTGAAAACGATTGGCAGGACACTTGGCTTTTCTCTATCGGCGCAGACTACAGGATCAATAGTGCTTTCACCGTTCGTGGCGGTATCGCCTATGAAACCAGCCCGATTGATCGCCAAGAAACTCGTATGGCTGTGATTCCTGATACCGATCGGCTTTGGTTGTCTTTGGGTGCTTCTTGGTATCCAACTCAAGATTTGCAATTTGATATTGGTGGAACCTACTTGATGGGTGTTGGTGACAAGGACTTGTATAACTCTAAAGGTCAAAAAATCGGTAAATACGATTCTTTGGATGCCTACCTCCTTGGCGTTCAAATGCAATACCGTTTCTAATCTGATTTAGATTAAAACACCTAGAAAGCCGGTTTCTCATGATGTGGGAGACTGGCTTTTCTGTTGGGTGCGTAATAACATAAGGCGGATTCAATAAAGAGGTAAGAGCATGGCGCTTGGGGCAACGATTTATAAAGCGAATATTGACATTTCAGATGTGGACCGTGGATATTATGGTTCGCACCTCTGCACCCTTGCGCGCCATCCGTCTGAAACTGAAGAGCGTTTGGCTATCCGCATGTTGGCTTTTTGCCTATGCGTCGGCGAAACGGACATGCGGCTTGAATTCGGTCGCGGGCTTTCAACCGAAGGAGAGCCCGCTCTATGGGAAATCGATGATACGGGAGCCATCGCCCGTTGGATTGACGTGGGTGTGCCTGATATCAAGCAGATTCGAAAAGCGGCCGGCCGCAGTGATGAAGAAATCGTCATTGCTTACGGAGAAGACAGAATAGATCCTTGGTGGAAACAGCATTGCGCGGACATGCGCAAAGTCGATAAGCTTTCGGTGGCTATGCTAAAGGATGCGGAAGTGGCTCAAATGCTACCGCTTATGAGCCGCACAATGCACTTAACCGTAACGGTTCAGGATGGAGTGGTTTGGTTATCCGATAGTGTTCATACCGCCCAAGTGCAAATGCATTGGCTTTTGAAGCGAGATTGAAATTAGAGCGCAATCATCGAGGCTCCGATGGTGATGAGGGGCCAGGCGACAATCGGAGAGAAAAGAATTTTGAGGGTTTTGTTCTCAGGAATAAAGCCGAAACCGTGAACGTAAGCAAAGCTCATTCCTAATAAAAGGCATACCAACCAACCGTGCGGCACGGTGTGCATGTCAATGGCTACCAATCTTGGGAAACAAACGACAGCCACCGTGACGGCTAAAGCCGCCACGATGGATATAAAGCGAGTGATAATAACAACGCTTTTAGCCATTATTTTTCTTGCGAAGTGTCATCATTTTTGAGCTCATACATGGCCGCCATCAAAACAGCGAAGACAATGGCCAGAAGCAACCCGACAAACCAATAAATGTAGAACATAGAGTTACCCCTTAATAAAGCGACTTATCGTTTTCTTTAATGTATTGAGCCGTCAGTTTCCCGCTCATCACTTTGTAAGCCCATCCTGTGTAGATCAAAACGATCGGCAGGAAAATAAGCGTCACGATAAACATCACCTGCAAAGTGAGCTGAGAGCTCGTGCAATCCCACATGGTGAGTGAAGAGACCGGGTGGCTTGAAGACGGCAAAATGAACGGGAACATGGCGATCAAGGGCGTGAGCACAATGCAAAGAATGCTCACGGCGCTTGCCAAAACCGCTGAAAGCGGACGCCAGACGTATTCACATAAAACCCCAATTAGCGCGGCAGCAATGCCCAAGACAGGAACGACAAAGAGCACGGGATAATCGAAGAAATTCGTAAACCATGCACCATCGCTTACCTGCACGCTCTTTAAGAGGGGATTGGCGACGCCGGCGGGGTTGATGTCAGTTACGACATAACCTTGAATGCCAAAGTAAACCCAGATGCCGCCTAAAGCGAATAAAACCGCGGTTGCCGTGCCGGCAATCAAACCGACTTTACGGGCGCGAGCCTGCAGTTGTCCTGTTGTGCGAAGAATCAAGTAGTTAGCGCCATGAAAAATTGTCATAGCGATCGAAACCACACCACACAAAAGAGCGAAGGGATTTAAAAGCGCCCAAAAGCTTCCGGTGTAGGTCGAGCGTAACGTTTCATCGAAATGAAACGGCACGCCTTGAAGCATATTGCCAAAAGCGACGCCAAAGATAATGGGCGGCACAAAACTGCCGATAAACAAAGCCCAGTCCCAGGAGGTGCGCCACTTTTCAGCGGGTACTCGGCTTCTGTAGTCAAAGGCAACCGGACGCAAAATGAGGGCGGCAAGCACGATAAAGAGCGCCCAGTAAAGGCCGGAGAAAGCCGTGGCGTAAACGAGCGGCCAAGCGGCGAAGATGGCGCCGCCCCCGGTTAAAAGCCAGACTTGGTTGCCGTCCCAGTGGGGAGCAACAGTGTTAATCATCACGCGGCGTTCGGTGTCGTTTTTACCCAGGAAAGGTAGAAGCGAACCCACTCCCATGTCTTGGCCGTCCATAACGGCAAAGCCAACTAAGAGAACACCGACAAAAAGCCACCAGACAAGTTTCAGGATTTCATAATCGATCATGATGCTTTACTCCTTGTCGTTTAAACGGTTGCGTTCAAAGAAATAACGGCCGGTGCCCAAAAAGCTCGGACCGGTCTTAATCAGTTTGATCATGAGCCACATTTCCACAACCAAAAGGGCGGAGTACAGGAGGACAAAACCGATCAGTGAGCCCATCACGCTTCCAACAGATAACGTGGAGGTGGAAAGATGCACGGGAAGAATTTCGTAAATACTCCACGGCTGACGGCCGTACTCGGCCACCATCCAACCCAATTCACAGGCGATCCATGGCAGGGGCAGTGCTAAAAAGCTTGCCTTTAAAAGCCAACGGCGTGAGGTGATTAAATCCTTGGCCGAATAGTAAAGGGCGAAGGCAAAGACCAATAAAAGCGCAATGCCGCAGCCCACCATGGCTCTGAAGCTCCAGAACATGATGTTGACGCCGGGGATGGTGTCTTGTGCGGCCTGGGCAATCATTTCAGGCGTGGCGCGAGAAGGATCCTCTGTGTATTTGCGCAAAAGCATTCCGTAGCCTAAATCATCTTTAACAGCGTTAAATTGCTCGCGCAAGGCGGTGTTATCGGGGTCTTTTCTCAAAGCCGTTAATGTTTGCATGGCCACAATGCCGTTTTGGATGCGTTGGGTATTTTGTTCAATCAAATCCTTAATGCCGGGAATCGGCGTATCAAGGGAGCGTGTGGCGATGATGCCGAAAAGCCAGGGGATTTCAACATTGGCCCGTGTGACTTGGTTTTCTTCGTCAGGAAGACCGAAAATAGTCATCGGAGCCGGAGCCGGAGCGGTTTCCCAAGCGGCTTCCATTGCGGCCATCTTGGCCGGCTGATCTTTGGCAACGAGATAGCCCGACTCATCCCCTAGGTGGATGGTAAAAATCGAGACAACTAAACCGAAAGCCGCCGCGACGCGGAAAGACCGTTTGGCAAATTCCAAGTCACGGCCTTTGAGCATATACCAAGCAGACACAGCTAAAACAAAAAGAGCGCCGGTGACGTAGCCTGCGGCAATGGTGTGGCCGAATTTGGCTTGAGCCCAGGGACTTAAAATCACCTCAAAGAAATTGGTCATTTCCATGCGCATGGTTTCGAAATTGAACTCAGAGCCAGCCGGGTATTGCATCCAGGCGTTTGCGATCAAAATCCAAAGGGCTGAAAGGTTGGAACCCAAGGCCATGAAAATCGTCACAATCAGGTGAGTGGATTTTTTAAGACGTTTCCAACCAAAGAAAAAGAGTCCGATGAAGGTTGATTCCAAGAAAAAGGCCATCAAACCTTCAATGGCGAGCGGGGCGCCGAAAATATCGCCGACATAGTGCGAATAGTAGGCCCAATTCGTGCCAAATTGGAATTCCATCGTGATACCGGTGGCAACCCCCAGCGCAAAGTTGACGCCAAAAAGTTTGCCCCAGAATTTTGTCATGTCTTTGTAGACTTCTTTTCCGGTCACCACATAGCAAGCTTCCATGACGACTAACATAAATGAAAGCCCGAGCGTCAGCGGCACGAAAATGAAGTGATACATGGAGGTCAGCGCGAACTGCCACCGTGAAAGATCAATTAATTCGGTCGAAATCATAAAAAGAACCTTTTGAAGAGATTAGCTGCGGCAGTTAGTGGGAATTATTGCTTTCTGTCGCAGAAGAGACCGGTGTGGTGTCAGCCAGAAGCGCCTGTCCAACAGACTGCGGGTCGGTCTCTACCCGTTTGTCCGAACCAAAAAAAAGAAATCCCAAACAGGCAATAATGGCAATTTTGCATGCCAAAGTCACTGCGACTTTAACAGTCAATTGACGGTTATTACGGGACGCTTTGTTTTTTAATTCAGACATGATCAGACGTAAGGATACTGACAGAAGCAGAATTTGGATAGGGTTTGTCAATAAAAGCTATGAGAGTGATTGAAAAAAAAGCGAGCCGTGAGGGCTCGCTTATCGTTGCTCCGAGATCGGATACCTTATTTCTTCGCTTGTTTTGTATCATCAATGATTTCGATGACTTCTTCATCCCGGCTCTTCATAGAAATGCGCACAACCGGCGGCGGTGCTTTTGCATCCTCTTCAGTCACTCCCCAGATGGCAAGCATCTGAGCTTGAGTCGGCACCTCACCCTGAGCCACACGGCTACGGCGGGCTGTCACTGAGTCACGAACAATCTTTTCAATATTATCGAGCGGAATACGATTTAAATCATTAAACAAAATGCTTCGGTGATCCATGTCCACCTGAAGTTTGTCCTTGAATGCTTCAATCACGGACTCTTCGGCGACATATAACGTCATGGATTTCTCACCGGATTCCAGCGCAAAAAGCGGCCCCTGAAGTTCATAAAAGGCCAAGGCATGGCGCATGCTTTCCCTTACACCCCGTGCCGAACGGCGAATAAGGCTACAGATTTTGGCCATCGCTACTCGGCGATCAGGCGGCAGGTTTTGCAGGTAATCACCAACTGTCGACATGAAAAAATCCCCTAAAAAACTGGGAAAAACAAGCCCCTAATTTTACACGGATTTTCCTTGTTCCTCCAGTCCTTTGGGTATTTTTTCTGAGTATTTCTCAGTACTTGCGTTATCGCCAGAAGATAAATTCGGCCTCAAAGGGGATTTTGTTAAGCCTGCCTTCGCGCGCCGGCGTGCACTTGACTTGAGGGATGCCCCCCTTGGCATTTAATCGCTGAATGTAGCGCACGCCTAAGAACGCTCCGCTATTGGCAGGAGAGGTGACCGTGAAGAGAGCGTCGGGAAGATTTTTACCGTCTCCCTCCTTAATACTGGTTATACGGGAGGAGGCAATTCTGGAGCCATCGTTATGAACGAATGAAAAGCGGTAGCCGTGTTTGGCTACGGCCTGGCCGTTGATCGGATTAAACAGATAGGCGTTGGGGGTTTCGAAGCGCCAAAACCATCCCTTCATATCATGCACGCAACGGAAAACCTGCTCCCCTGAGGCCTCCAACCTTAACACCTCTCTGGAACTTTCAGGAGGATTGACAGAGGTTGTCTGAAATGAGGCACAAGCGCTCAACAATAAAGGAAGAGCACACAACGATAAACGCCGCAATAAATGCATGACCGACTCCAACAACAGGAAAAAGAAAAGCTTTAGAAAAAATCTTCCTATCCATTTGGATATTCTAAATCGTAAAACCTTTGCTAAAGTAGGAAAAAAGAAATTTAATGTTTCGCTTGATTGGAAAACTCAGCAGCCTCAAACATGGCTGCAGAAACCTTTCTGTAAAGGAGGTCTGAACAGTGTATCAAATTCGTTTGCATGGAAGAGGGGGGCAGGGAGTGGTGACTGCCGCGGAAATGCTTTCTGTGGCCGCGTTTATGGAAGGTCATTTTGCTCAGGCGTTTCCTAGCTTCGGATCGGAAAGGACGGGCGCGCCGGTAGTGGCTTTCGCCCGTGTCGATGAGAAAGCTATCCGGTTGCATGAGCCCATTCAAGAGCCCGATGTTGTTTTGGTGCAGGATCCAACACTTTTGGAACAAGTCGATGTTTTTGCCGGTCTTCACCCGCAAGGTTATGTTCTCATCAATAGTGAGCATTCACTCAAAGAGTTGGGATTGGACAAGATCGCTCAGACGATGCCCGAGGGGCATGTTAGAACGGTTCCGGCCACGAGATTTGCGATGCAAAAAATAGGTCGGCCTTTGCCAGGGGCTGCGATGCTCTCGGGATATGCCGCCATGACCGGGCAGCTGAAACTTGAGAGTGTTCAGGCCGCCTACGCTGAACGATTTAGCGGGAAAGTGGCTGAAGCTAATGCCGAGGTGGCTCGGTTAGCCTATGAATACCTCACCGAAAAGGTTTAGATAACGGGAGCGCGTATGTTAAAACAGATCGAAGGTAGTCAGGCGGTGGCCCTTGGAGTGGCTCTTTGTCGTCCTGAAGTTATTTGCGCCTATCCGATTTCACCTCAGACGCATATTGTGGAAAGTTTGGGAAACTTGGTTCGCCAAGGAAAGATCAATCCCTGTGAATTTATTAATGTTGAAAGTGAATTCGCCGCGATGAGCACATCAATCGGCGCGTCGGTGGCTGGGGCGAGAGCCTATACGGCCACGGCTTCGCAGGGTTTGCTTTTCATGGTGGAAGCCATATACAACGCGGCGGGGCTGGGATTGCCCATCGTGATGACGGTGGCCAACCGTGCAATTGGCGCTCCAATCAACATTTGGAATGACCATTCCGACTCCTTGTCTCAGCGTGACAGCGGCTGGATCCAGCTTTTTGTTGAAGACAATCAGCAAGCGGTTGATGTGCATATTCAGGCCTTCAAAATAGCCGAAATCATGAGTCTTCCGGTCATGGTTTGCATGGATGGGTTTGTGCTCACTCATGCGGTTGACCGAGTGGATATTCCGGAACAACAAGCGGTTGATGCTTATTTGCCTCCATATACGCCAAGACAGGTGCTCGATCCAAGCGATCCGGTCACAATCGGTGCCATGGTCGGACCGGAAGCTTTTACGGAAGTTCGCTATCTTGCCCATGCTAAACACATCAGTGCCTTGAGTTGTATTGAAAAGAGCGCCCAGTTGTTTAAAGAGCGGTTCGGACGGGACTCCGGCGGCCTATTGAAGACATACCGTTGCGAAGATGCGGCGGTTAGGATTTTGGCCATGGGTTCCAGCGTGGGAACGATTGAGGACGCGGTGGATGAATTAAGAGCCGAAGGATTGAAAGTCGGCGTGGTTTCTCTTCGTTGCTTCAGACCTTTCCCGATGCAGGCGGTTCGAAGCTCTGCAAGGCGCGCGGGTAGCCATTGTGTTGGATCGCGCGATAGGGGCAGGATCGGGAGGAGTCGTGTTGTTAGATGTTGTCAATGCGATGCGTTGCTCAGAAGTGGCGATCAAGAGTGTGATCGGGGGCTTGGGAGGCCGGGCCATCACAAAAAAGAGCATAAAGGATATTGTGCGGGCAGCCAATGAGGGAACATTGTCCGACACCACCTTCATGGATTTGGATGAAGATTTGGTTCGTAGACAACTTGAGCGCGAACAGGCCTCCCGGCGTTGCGGCCCTTTACCCGAATGTGTCATGCATGATGTCGCAACCCGAGAAACGATTCAGGAGTAAAAGATGCAAGACAATCCCATTCGTTTTTACCAGACAGGCACTTTTACTGTAGGCAATCGTTTGCTGGATAAAGAACTCAGAACGGTTCAGTCTAGTGAAAAGCGCCACAATTCCCTGACATCTGGTCACCGTGCCTGCCAAGGCTGCGGGGAAGCGCTCGGGGCGCGTTATGCGATTGACGCTGCCATTGCGGCAACAGGCGGGCAACTGGCCGCCTGCAACGCGACCGGATGCCTGGAGGTGTTTTCCACCCCTTATCCGGAAAGCTCATGGCAGATTCCATGGTTTCACTCGCTTTTTGGCAATACGGCCGCTGTGGCCACCGGAATGGCCGCGGCTTTTAAGGTTTTAGGACAAAAAAGTGGCAAGAAACCGGTGCGGGTAATTGCTCAAGGCGGTGATGGAGGGACCACCGATATCGGCTTTGGGTGTTTGTCAGGAATGTTTGAGCGCAATGATGATGTGCTCTATATCTGCTATGACAATGAAGCTTATATGAATACGGGTATACAGCGCTCTTCGGCTACACCGCCCGCTGCACGCACAGCCACGACAATGCCAACCGCAGGCTATGACGGTAACGCTTTCGGGCAGGGTAAAAATGTGCCTCAAATTGCCATGGCACACGGTATTCCCTATGTGGCGACAGCGACGATTGCCGATTTGCACGATTTGGAGCGAAAGGTTTTTAGAGCCATGAGTTTTCACGGCGCGCGTTACTTGCATATTCTGGTGCCCTGCCCGTTGGGATGGGGCTTTCACTCTTCTAAGAGTGTAGAAATGGCTCGACTGGCAACGCTAACAGGTCTTTTCCCCGTGTTTGAAGCGGAGTATGGGATGGTGAAAAATGTGGCCAAAATTCGCCAATTACATCCAGTCGAAGACTATCTCAAGGGGCAGAAGCGCTATGCGCATCTATTTGGTAAAAAGGCCAATCCGGAAGTCATTCATCGGTTGCAAATGATTGCCGATCGAAACATTGAAAAATTTGGACTTTTGTCCGATGAAGAACCCGAAAAAATTCCGACCTCTATTGAGGCCGACGAACGGGCAGAGCTTGTATAGGGAGAAAGAGTCATGACAAAACCCTTTGCAATTACTTTAGATGTCGGCTCTTCACTAGAAAATCACACCGGATCTTGGCGCACTTTAAAGCCGGTCTATGTGGATCATTTGCCTCCATGCAATGAGCGCTGCCCCGCGGGAGAGAATATTCAGGGTTGGCTCTTTAAGGCCGAAAGTGGTGATTACCGAGGGGCGTGGGAGACGATCATTCGAGACAATCCATTCCCCGCGCTGATGGGGCGAGTTTGCTATCACACGTGTGAGTTGGCTTGCAATCGAGGAAAACTCGATGAGAGTGTCGGTATCAACTCTGTTGAACGTTTCTTGGGAGACTACGCCAACCAAAAAGGCTGGGACTATCCGAAGCCTGAGAGTGAGAGTGGGAAAAAAGTTTTAATTATTGGCGCGGGCCCCGCTGGTCTTTCCTGCGCCTACCACCTCAAACGCATGGGGCACTCAGTTACGGTGCTTGAGTCCACCGCCCAAGCCGGCGGCATGATGCGCTACGGCATCCCCCGTTATCGCCTTCCTCGGGAAATTTTGGACCGAGAAATTGAAAAGCTGGTCCGTTTGGGAGTGACGTTTAAATATAACCACACTGTAACGGATGTTTTGGCTGAGAAGTCAGAGGGACAATTTGACGCTGTTTTCCTGGGCTTGGGGGCTCACTTAGCCAAACGGGCCTACATTCCCGCCGGTGACGCCAGTCACGTTATGGACGCTGTCACTTTGCTTCGCAGCATGGAAGGTGATGCCCAGCCTATGATCGGTCGCCGGGTGGTTGTCTATGGCGGGGGCAATACCGCAGTGGACGTGGCACGCACGGTTAAGCGTCTGGGAGCAGAACCCCTCATGGTTTATCGTCGAACTCAAGAGAAAGCGCCCGCACATCGCTTTGAAATTGAGGAGGCCAAGGAGGAAGGGGTAGCCATGAAGTGGTTATCCACGGTTGCGCAAGCGGGTGAAAAAGAAATCAAAATTGAGAAAATGCGTTTGGACGAAAATGGTGACCCGCAACCGACTGGTGAATTTGAAACAATTTCCGCCGATTCTCTGGTTTTGGCTCTGGGACAAGAAACCGATCTCAGTTGTTTGAATAAACTAGACTTGGCAACAGAGAGGGGGGCAGTCATCGTTGACAGCACGATGATGACTTCTATTGACGGAATTTTTGCCGGCGGCGACATGGTGCCGGGAGAACGAAATGTGACGGTTGCCATTGGTCATGGGAAGCTCGCGGCTAGAGCTATTAACGCATGGTTAAAAGGAGAAAAGTACCACGCACCTCATCGGGGTCCGGCGGCCACCTTTGAAAAACTCAACACATGGTATTACGCCGATGCGCCCAAAACGGTTCGTCCCATGTTGGATCTGGCACGGCGCACAAGCACTTTCGATGAAGTGGTCCATGGGCTCACGGAAGAAAACGCTCTATTTGAAGCCAGACGTTGCATGTCCTGTGGCAACTGCTTTGAATGCGATACTTGCTACGGTGTCTGCCCTGATAACGCCATCATTAAGTTGGGAGTGGGAAAACGCTTTGAAATTAAGTATGACTACTGTAAAGGTTGCGGAATTTGCGCCAACGAGTGCCCCTGTGGCGCCATTGAAATGGTGCCGGATTCCAAATAGACAATCATCGTAAGCAACGTTTCCCTGACTGGTCAATGAGAAGATTAGTCAGGGTTTTTGTTGCCAAAAGCTAGGTAAAAGCCCTGATAATTGAACAAAATCGTTTGATGGTTTTGACATTGTTTACATTAAAGCTGTTATCGTAGTCACTCCGTTTTGATTAGTAGGCTGGATGTCTTATGGCCCGTCATTCGTTAAAGCGCTTCGCGATGCCCTTCCTGCAGGCTACGCTTGTTAAGCAGATTTTGATTGGTTTGGTTCTTGGTATTGCGTTGGCTTATCTTGCCCCCGGGGCGGCTAAGTCTGTCGCTTTTTTAGGTTCTCTTTTCATTTCCGCTTTGAAAGCGGTTGCGCCACTTTTGGTTTTTGTGTTGGTGATGTCTGCTATCGCCAATCAGGACATTGAGACAAAGGCGCATATCAAGCCGGTTTTGGTTCTTTATCTTTTGGGAACATTTGGGGCGGCATTGATTGCCGTCAGCGTCAGTTTCATGTTCCCGACCACTATTCACTTAACAGGAACCGAAGCCAATACCGCCACGCCGGGTGGTTTGACTGATGTGATTCACAATTTGCTTTTGAGCGTTGTGGATAACCCGGTGCACGCCTTAAGTAACGGCAACTATATGGCGATTTTGGCTTGGGCTGCGGGTCTTGGTGTGGCCATGAGACATGCCTCTGACTCATCTCGGGAATTCATGGCAGATTTGTCACGTGGAGTGGAATTTGTTGTCCGTGTTGTTATCCGCTTTGCTCCGATCGGTATTTTTGGTTTAGTCGCTAACACGGTAGCAAGCACCGGTATTGAGACACTGGCCGGCTATGTCCAAGTGCTTTTCGTTTTGATCGGCAGCATGTTTTTTGTTGCTTTGGTTCTTAACCCGTTTCTTGTCTGGCTTTACATTCGTCGCAATCCGTATCCTCTGACATTGGCGACGTTAAGGGAAAGTGGCGTAACGGCCTTTTTTACCCGTTCATCGGCTGCCAACATTCCGGTGAACATGGGCATGTGCCGACGTCTGAATCTGGATAGCGGAACGTATTCAATCACTATCCCGTTGGGCGCCACGATTAATATGGCCGGTGCCGCGATCACCATCACGGTCTTAACACTCGCGGCAGCCAATAGCCTCAATATTGAGACCAGTTTCGGGACGGCAATTTTGCTCAGTGTTGTCGCTTCAGTCTGCGCGTGTGGAGCTTCGGGCGTACCGGGAGGCTCCTTAATGCTGATTCCTCTGGCGTGCGGTTTATTCGGTATTGACAATGCCTTGGCGATGCAGGTGGTGGCTGTCGGTTTTATTATCGGTGTATTACAAGATTCGGCCGAAACCGCCCTGAATTCTTCATCAGACGTTCTCTTTACCGCGGCGGCTTGCTTACGTGCTGAGCGTATTGAGCAAGAACGCGACCGTAAGGAGCAGGAAATCAAAGAGCGAATCAGACGCTCGTAATGGATGAATTTAGAAAAAAGGGTGATTCAGATTTGAATCACCCTTTTTACATATTAAGCTTCAAAGTTAGCTAATTTCACACTCTTGCCACCTTTAACCCAGGTGGTGCCACGGGCAATGACCGTGTCGATATCGAGCGACTCAGTGAGCACGCAGAGGTTGGCTTTCATACCGACGGCCAACCGAGCTTCCTTCACACCCAAAGAATCGGCGACGTTAGATGTCGTCATCATCAATGCCGTTTCAAAATCGATTCCTGCGGCAACCATTTCTTTGAGCATTTGATGATTGGCGTTAACAGGAGCAGCAACAATAGCCACCATGATGCCATTTTCAAATTTAGGCATAGATCCGTTGCCGTCAGAACTCATTGTGATGCGGGAGCGATCCACGCCGGCCTTCAATGCGCGTTCAACACATTCGACAAACGGGTAGTAGTTGCCGCCGCCCGAGGTGATATCGATAACGCCGCCCTTCTTGGCGAATTCGATAGCTTGTTCGAATAACTTGGGTTCGCGGCCCGTATGAGTCGGCGAGAAGTGGTGACGAGGCAGGCCATGGGCGATGATGCGTTCAAATTGTTCGTAAGCGCCGCCGTAGTCACCCAAGTGAACGTGCAACACACCTTTTTTACCCGAAAGCATACCGCCCATGCGAACGTCGGCGACAAGCTTGAGCATTTCATCGTCATTGGGGAAGGAGCAACGGTGGTCGGCCAAAGCGAGTTTCACACCGAGAACCGGTTCAATGCAGATGATGTCCTTGCGAGGATTGCCTGTGATGGTGGGAGAAGGGAATTGATAAGAGCCCGTATGCATGTAAGCCGTCATGCCTTCTTGGCGCAAGCCCATCACCTTGGCGTAAAGTTCTTCGGGGAATTTGGTTGTTCCTTCCGTGCCCATCACGCCGCAAACGGTCGTGATACCTGCGCGCAAGAGCTGAGAAGGCATGACAGGAGGAACGCGGGTTGCAAAACCGCCCTCGCCGCCGCCACCGGTCAAGTGAACATGCTGATCGAAAAAGCCCGGCGTGACCGTAGCACCTTCGACATCGATAACTTGAACTTCTCCCGGCAGACGGATGCCGTCAAGGCTATCTTCAATCGCGGCAATGGTTTCGCCGCAAATCAAGATGTCTTTTTTACCGATGGGAGCCGGCGTAAAAACGTTGGCGTTTTTGATAATCGTAAACATGATGACGTTCCTTTGAAAAAATTGGCGCGCAACCCCAACCCACGGATGCGGAAAGTGCGCGCCCGCTACCGTGAGTATATCAATTCAAAAGGCTTCTTCGCCTGTATACTGTCGCCTATTGTGAAAGAGAAAATGATGACAGCAGAAGAAATACTGAAGCGCTATTTCGGCTATGACACGTTTCGAGGTTTTCAAAAAGAAGTCATTGATACCGTGATGCAGGGCCGTGACGCTTTGGTGCTGATGCCGACAGGCGGAGGCAAAAGCATTTGTTATCAAGTGCCCGCGTTGCTCATGGACGGGGTAAGTGTTGTGATTTCACCCCTTATTGCGCTCATGAAGGATCAAGTGGATATGTTGCGCGATTTGGGGATAGGCGCGGCAGCATTAAATTCCACTTTGACGGCAGAGGAAGCCCGGAGTGTTTACAGAGACTTAGAGTCCGGGAAAATCAAACTTTTGTACATTGCGCCAGAACGCTTACTCAAGCCGTTTACTTTAGAGCTACTCTCGCGGCTGCCGGTTAGCCTTTTTGCTGTAGATGAAGCGCACTGCATATCGGTTTGGGGTCATGATTTCAGACCTGAGTACCAAGCGTTGGATTGCCTAAAAACGTTGTTTCCCCATGTGCCACGGATGGCTTTGACAGCAACAGCCGACGAACAAACTCGCGCTGAGATTATTTCACGTCTACTTTCAGATCCTTGTTCATTTGTGGCTAGTTTTGATCGTCCGAATATTCGCTACAGAATGTATGAGAAGGGTAAGGGCTATTTGGATCAAATGGCTCAATTTATCCTCGGTGAGCATATGCACGAATCGGGGATCGTTTATTGCGCCACGAGGAATAAGGCCGAGGCTGTGGCAGGGTATCTGAGGAAAAATGGCATAGATGCGTTGATTTATCACGCGGGGATGGAAAACGAGGAGAGGGAAGCCAACCAATGCGCTTTTTTTGACAGACCCTGCGTGATGGTTGCTACCATCGCATTCGGCATGGGTATTGATAAACCAGATGTGCGATTTATCATCCATGTGGACATGCCTAAATCCATTGAGAACTTTTTTCAGGAAACAGGTCGCGCGGGGCGTGATGGGAAACCCGCTGAGTCGGTTTTGTATTATGGTCTGGAAGATTTGGTGCAGCAGCGCTTTTTTATCGATAAAAGCGAAGCCGACCCCATGTATAAGCAAGTTTCATTGCATAAGCTCGACAGTATGTTGGGACTAGCAGAATCAGCTGGCTGTAGGCGAATCCAGTTACTGGCTTACTTTGGGGAGAAGCTTGGCAAGCCGTGCGGCAATTGTGACAACTGCGAGAATCCCCCTTTGACCCGTGACGCTACGGAGGATGCCCAAAAATTATTATCTTGTATTTATCGATGTTCAAAAACAAATGGATTGGGATTCGGCGCCTCGCACGTCATCAAAGTATTGCGCGGTGAAGTCAGTGACAAAATTTTTGAAAAGCGCCACGATGAATTGAGTACCTTTGGGATTGGGCGTGATCACACGATGAAATACTGGCGGCGAATACTCAGGCAGCTCATTGCCAAACACTATGTCAACGTGAACTACCGAGTCTACAACGTGTTGACCGTCAGCGACCGAGCTCGAGCGCTTTTGCACGGACAGGAAAAGTTCTTGATTCGGGTGGAAGGCGATAAGCAGCTTTCGTCCCGAAAAGTCATTGATCATGACGATTTGGATGATGCTGAGCAAAGATTATTCGGTAAGTTGCGCGAGTGGCGCAAAACGTGTGCCAATCAAAATGCGGTCGCGGCCTATAACGTATTCCCGGACTCAACCCTTATTCAAATAGCTCGACGCAAGCCCCGCCAGCCGCATCAATTAGCGGGAATCAGTGGCATTGGAGAGAGACGCATAGAGCGCTACGGACAGGCCGTCTGTGAGGTCGTCAGTATCTGGTATTCAGAAGAAAAAGCGAAAGATAATCCCCGTATATAAAAATTGCCCGGGCATGAACCCGGGCGGAATATTTGGCTGTTAGGCGCGATGGATTTCAGAGTTGCGAGGCTTTTGTTTTCTGTTTCCAAAAATTTTGTCAAAAAGCGGGTTGGGCAGAATTCTTAGAAGTTTAGCCACAAAACCCATTTGCCACGGGATAGTGGCATAGCTTCGTCCACCTAAGATAGCGTTAGCAGCTCGTTTGGCAAATTCATCAGGTGTGAGGATAAAGGGCATCGGATAGGGATTGACGTCCGTCAACGGTGTTTTAACAAATCCCGGACTGATGGTTGTCACTTGGATGCCGTATTTCTTCATTTCAACCCGCAAGCTTTCGCAGTAAGTGATAACGGCCGATTTGCTTGAGCAATAGGCCTCAGTTCCGGGCATTCCACGGATGCCGCCCACGCTGCCGATACCGACCAAAATACCATGCTTGCGTTGCATCATGGGTTCAATGAAAGCGTGGAATGTGCTGGCCATGGCAAACACATTGGTTGCATAAACCTTTTCCATCACTTCCAGGTCTTCAAAGTATTGGGTTTTTACCCCGACACTGATGCCGGCATTAGCGATCACGATATCAGCACCACCGACTGTTGAATCAAATTGGCGGGCTAATTCAATCAATTTCAAGCGATCAGTGACATCACAGGCGTAGCTGTGGTGGCGCTCGCTGTTGGGCAGCGTTTTGATTAATTCATCAAGTGCTTCCTGACGTCGGGCCATCAAACCCAATGTTGCGCCCCGCGAGGCAAATTCGCGAGCCAGCGCAGCACCGATTCCGCTGGAGGCGCCAGTAATAAAAACATTCATTGACATGATTTATCCGCCTTAAAAGGGCAACACAACCGAGGGATAGACTTCTTTAATGGCATTGCCAAATCGAGTTTTAATTCGTTCAAGCGCTTCGGGCGTGTCCCCTTCTAAGCGAAGGACAACGACCGGCGTCGTGTTTGACGAACGCGCAAGAGCAAAACCGTCTTCCCATTCCACTCGGATACCGTCAATCGTAATCACATCGGTTGCATCGTCAAAATGCAGTTCTTTTTGCAGTTTCTCGACAAACTGTTTGTTTTCTCCTTCCTGCATCTCAATATGCAATTCAGGCGTATTGACCGCGGTGGGAAGAGCCTCAAGAACGTCCGAAGGATTGCTTGTGCGAGACAGAATTTCCAACATCCGGGCGCCGGCAGAAACGCCGTCATCAAAACCCGGCCAACGTTGGTCGTTAAAGAACAAGTGCCCGCTCATCTCGCCGGCAAAGGGGGCTTGCGTTTCTTTGAGTTTGGCTTTTACCAGCGAATGGCCCGTGCGACAAATTGTCGGGATGCCGCCATGCTCCTTGATCCAGGGAACAAGGCGTCGGGTGCACTTGACATCATAAATAATCGGCGCGCCGGGATTGTGTTTGAGGATATCGGCCGCAAAAAGCATCATTTGACGGTCCGGGTAGATGATTTGCCCGGATTTTGTTACCACGCCTAAACGATCTCCGTCGCCGTCAAATGCCAATCCCAATTCCACATCCGTTGTTTTTACCGTTTCAATCAAATCCGCCAGATTGGCCGGTTTTGAAGGATCCGGATGGTGATTGGGGAAGTGACCGTCAATTTCGGCATATAGAGGAATCACTCCGCAGCCCAGGCGTTTAAAAAACTCCAACGCTGTCGGGCCGGTGACGCCATTGCCGCAATCAATGGCGACTTTCATCGGACGGGCCAGTTTGACGTCGTCCAAAATCTTTTCAAGGTAAGGAGTCAGAACGTCAATTTCTTCAATCTTTCCCTTTGTTTCAGAGACCGAAATCCCTTTTTCAATTCGGGCGCGTAAAGCCTGAATGCCATCGCCGTAAAGCGTCTCTTTACCCATCATCATTTTTAAGCCGTTGTATTCGGGAGGATTATGGCTTCCCGTTACAGCAACACCGGAACCGGTTTTGGTAAGCACCGTCGCAAAATAGAGAACCGGAGTAGGCGTCATGCCGATTGACTTGACATGGATACCCATGTCTGTAATACCTTCCATGAGTGCGCGGGAGAGTTTGGGACCCGAAAGACGACCATCACGGCCGACGCACATCGTGTCAACACTTTTTTCTTTGGCTAAAGCACCCAATGCCTGACCGATTGCACGAGCAGCTTCTTCGGTTAACGTTTTATCCACTACGCCGCGGATGTCATAGGCTTTAAAAATGGAAGAATCAATTTGCATGATGATAGGCCTTGATTAATGTTTTTGACGTGCTTGACGTTCATGTTGAACAAGCCAATCAAGCACTTCAATGGTTTTTTGTCTGGAGCCAGCCATGTGAGGGGCCGTTAGATATTTTCCGGCAACGGCAACATAAGGCGTAGCATCCAAGTTATAGTTCTGCCAAGTTTGAAACGCTTGCTGTGTTTTCATTGTAACCGTGAACGAATTGTATGCAGCATTCCATTCGTTCAGATTCACTTTATGAGATTGAAGCCAATGTTGCAGATCAGCCTCACTGGTGATGACTCCGCCGAGAATATCCTGCCAAAAGGTTGGATGAAGATCTTCTAAGCGGTCAAGTGCTTCAAATGTGTAGTAGATTCGAGAGAGAAATTGGGTAGTCGGTTCCCAAGCGACAGGGACCCGACGAACGCTTACATCGGCTGGAAGTTTTTTCATCCAGTCTTCAAGCAACGGTGCCAGACGCTGGCAATGAGCGCACGTGTAAGCGAAAAAATCAATGACCTCGATTGAATCAGAAGGGGAACTGACGGAAGGAGAGACTACTCGGTAGTCTTTGCCCTCGATGGCATTAAAAGCCATTGCCTGTGCTCCGATAAATGTCAGGGCACAGGCCGTTATGAAATGGGAAAATCTCATTTGTTCTTGATTACCATGGCATCGAAGCCGTTGGAGGTCAGACGTTGTTGCAGTTCATTGGCTTCTCTGGCCGTATCAAAAGGACCGAGAAAAACGCGATAAAGCGTGATACCGGCGTCTGTTGATTTAACCACATCGGCTTCAAGAGCAATGAAAGCCAATTCGGTTCGGATTTTTTCAGCGTCTTTTGCGTTGCGGAAAGCCCCCGCTTGAATACTGTAACTTTCACCGGTGCTTTGTTCCGCAGCGTTGATAGGTTCATCAGCGCGTTGGTGGGCAGTCGGCGCTTCAACCGTCTTAATGGCCGATAACGCATCGTCAGCGGGAGTGCCTCGAGTGCCGGAGTCGTACAAAGCCGCATTAGGGTCTTTGCCGTCAAGGGCAGCAGCATCTACAGGTGTTGACTGCTTTTGCACTTTTTCCACAAAGGGAATCGGGGCGTTTGTGATAAATAAAGCCAGGGCGGCGCAGGCTATACAGCCTACCAAGACACCCAACATGGCACCGAGCCAAAAAGATCCTTTTTTTTGATTGGCAGCCATAAAAATTCCTTACATTTTTTCGGGAGCGCTGACACCCAGAAGATCCAAACCATTTCGTAACACCTGACGGGCTGCGAGTAGGAGCACCAAGCGGGCGTTGCGAACAGCCTCATCTTCAACAAGAACCCTCTCGGCATTGTAGAAGGCGTGGAAATCTCCGGCTAAATCTTTGAGATAGAAACAAAGCGTGTGCGGAGCACATTCCTTGGCAGCCACCGAGAGCGTTTCCGGGAATTCGCTAATGCGTGCAATAAGTGCCTGGGCATTCTTGTCGGACAACGCAGACAGATCCATTTCGGCAATAGCCTCCTGATTCGGAATGCTGAAACCTTTTTCTTTGGCTTGAGCAAAAACCGAACAAATTCTGGCGTGGGCGTACTGGAGATAGTACACAGGGTTTTCATCCGATTGAGACAAAGCCAAATCAATATCGAAGACAAATTCGCTGTCTGCTTTGCGGCTTACGAGGAAAAAGCGTGCCGCATCCTTGCCGACCCAGTTAACAAGATCGCGCAACGTAACATACGTTCCCGAGCGCTTGCTCATCTTGACTTCTTCTCCGTTCTTGATGACTTTGAGCATCTTGTGTAAAACGTAGACGGGGAAGACTTTCGGGACATTTAAGCCTAACTGTTGACCGGCCACTTGAACACCGATTCGCACGCGGGCAGTGGTTCCGTGGTGGTCTGAACCCTGGATATCAACGGCCTTGACAAAACCTCGTTCAAATTTGCTCAAATGGTAGGCGACATCGGGCACAAAATAGGTGTAATGGCCATCCTGTTTGCGCATGACGCGATCTTTGTCATCCCCAAATTCTTTGAAATCAGTTGTGCGCAACCACAAAGCCCCGTCTTGCTCATAGGTATGACCTGAAGCAATAAGCGCATTGACGGCTCGTTCGACCAAACCGTCAGAGTACAAAGAACTTTCCAAGTAGAAATTGTCGAAAGACACACCCAGCGCATTTAAGTCGCTGTCTTGTTCGTTCTTGAGGTAACCGACGGAAAAAGCCCTGATACTATCGACGTCTTCAACGTCACCGCTGGCGGTGATTTCTTGACCATCACGGGTACGGATCGTTTTTTTATCTAAGAAGTCCTTGGCGATATCTTTGATGTAAAGACCTTGATAGCCGTTTTCGGGGAAAGTAATTGCTTCGCCCAATAATTCCTTAATACGCAGACGAACCGATTCGGTTAATGTCTGGATTTGAACACCGGCATCGTTGTAGTAAAACTCACGGCAAACGTTCCAGCCTTGAGTTCTCATTAAGTTGGACAGAACGTCACCCAAAGCCCCTTGTCTGGCATGGCCAAGGTGCAATGGTCCAGTCGGATTGGCAGAAACATATTCAATAAGAATGCTTTCGCCGTCATGATCTTTATTTTTGCCAAAATCGCTGCCTAGTCGGAGCACTTTGCGAATAGCGAAGGTTTTAGCCTGTTGGCTCAGACGCATGTTAATGAAACCAGGCCCGGCAATTTCAAAACTTTCAATCAACTCTTTCGACTGGGGAAGCGATTGGATTTTGTCAATGAGCTCAGTGGCAATGACACGAGGATTCTTCTTCAACTGACGAGCCAGCTGCATAGCGACATTGCAAGCTAAATCGCCATGAGCGGCCACCTTAGGACGCTCAAGCAGAATCTGAGCATTGTCTACGCCCATTGAGACGAGCGCATCATTGAAAAGCGAAAGAATCGCATTTTTTTGTTCATTTAACATGGTAATTGATCGAGCTATAACAAAAAAATATACAGTACAAAACCCCTCTCCCGCACTTGAAGCGGGAAAAGGTTTCATGGAATCAATCAATCCATTGAGCCCTTGGTGATTTGAGCGTAGGCAGAATGGTTGTGAATTGATTCAAAATTTTCAGCCTGCACGCAATAGGCCTCGACATTGCTGTCTTTATTGAGCGCAACGGCAACGTCACGAACGAGATCCTCAACAAATTTCGGATTTTCGTAAGCACTTTCCGTGACATATTTTTCATCGACACGCTTTAACCGACTCCACAATTCGCAAGAAGCACTTTCTTCGGCGTAACGGATTTGCTGTTCAAGCGACAAATTCGCTTTCAAGCGAGCCGAAATTGTGACGTGAGAGCGTTGATTGTGAGCGCCATAGGCAGAAATTTCTTTACTGCAGGGGCAAAGACTTGTTACCGGAACCGTGACGGTTTGAGTGACCCAATGGACGCCGCCCTTGCTTTCCACTTTATAGTGCACGCGGTAATTCATCAGACTTTCCAAATGAGAAACTGGAGCACTCTTTTTCACAAAGAACGGGAACTCAAAATCGATGCGACCGGCGTCTGATTCCAACGTCTTTAGCATGTCTTCGATGAGTTCAACAAGCGTGTCTCGGCATAATGGCTTGGCATGCGACTCAAGCAAGCCGAGAAACCTCGACATATGAGTGCCTTTGTGTTCGGCCGGCAACGCAACGTACATGCCAATCTGTGCAACAGTGGGTTGAACACCATTTGCGCTAGAGACAGTAATCGGCAGTTCGATCCCGCGCACACCGACGTACTCGATGGCAATATTACGAGGATCCATGCTCGACTGAACATCGGGCAGGTTATTGTTAGATAAGTTTTTCGTATTCATGATTGGCGTAATTGTCGCTAAAAACAGGAAATTTTGCGAACCTTTTGTGACGAAAAATGAAAAAAACGAAAGGATGCGGCTAAAAATTGTTTCTAAGTGTTTTCACTAATACGTTTGGACAGAGAAGAATATTGGGGTTAATGATCGGATTTCAAGGACTTTTTAACTCACATAAAACAAGACTTGTAAAAAATGGACACTATTTCTCTCGCAAAGTTTTTTCAATATCTTTAAATTGTGAAGGCGTAATGAGATTAACAAAAAAATAAGGAAATATAAGAAGGATGCCCATATACATCTATCGTGGCGGCTCTCCAAACCCGCAACCTCAAAACCCGTTGGTTCGATTTTTAGTCAGTGCGGCTATTTTGGCGGTTATTATCGGATTGGGTGTTTTGTTGTTGCCAGTCATCGGCGCGATTGCTTTACTGGTTTTAGGCTTTATCGCACTTTTAGTTATCGGGGGTCTGATTTATCGTTGGATTTATGGCAATCCCATTGACAATTACTACCGCAAGCAAAGAGAACAAAGAGAAGGGGTGAGGATAAATCCGGACGTAGCTCCCGATCAGCAACCCCTCAGAGAGGCGCAAGAGCGTCAGTCTCAAGGCAGAAAAATGCGTTTTCGCAGTCGTGATCAAGTTGTAGAAGACGCCGTTGTCGTAGAAGAACGCAAACGTTCTGATTCTTAATAAAGTGGCTACAGAAGGGGTGAGAGCAAATAACTCGCCCCTTCTTTCATACGAACAAAAACGGAACGCTTATACCACTGAAATAGGTTTATTTCTGACGAAGATTCCGCATAGCTGGCATTCAAGGCAGATACCTTTTGACTGAAACCCTCGTCAAAAACCAAAAGCATCAGTTCGTAATTCAAATGCATGCTGCGCATATCCATGTTAACGGTTCCGAATAGGGATAATTCTCCGTCAATAGTCACACTTTTTGTGTGAAGCATGCCCTTATCGTACATCATGATATGAACGCCTGACTTCAGTAAATCATCGAAGTAGCGTTGCGCCGCGTAACCAACCATTGGGGCGTCACTTCTTTTAGGCAAAATGAGCGTGACTTTAACGCCTTTTAGGGCCGCATTTTGTAAAGCCAGCGCTAAAGCCTCACCCGGAATGAAATAAGGACTGACAATTTCAATTGATTTTCTTGCCTGGTGAATAGCCTCAAGGATTAAACGTTGATTGGCGTCATTGGTTGTGCCAGGCCCTGAGGGGACGATCATGACAGTGGCTTGGTCTGGAATGTCGAAGTCGAGGATCGAATCGTTTTTGAATTCAGGAAAGGCAATTTCGGAATCAGTCAATACTTTCCAGTCAAAATGGATGAGGTGGTAGAGACTGGAGACGATTTCTCCCTTTGCGCGAACCATGGCATCAATCCATTGACCGATATTGGAATTCTTTTTGAAGTAGTGAGGGTCCACCATATTGAGACTGCCGCTATAGGCAATCTTGTAATCGATGACAGCAATTTTCCGATGCAGACGAATATCGGCGCGAGAAAGCAGGGCGCTGAAAAGCGAAACGGGTAGAGCGCTTTCTAGATGAATGCCTTCGTAGCGAAACATGCGCGCCCAATCACTAGATAAAAAACGGGAAGAGCCGATGGCATCGACAAGAACAAAGCATTGCACGCCTCGTCGGGCGGCGCGGATAAGGGCTGCTGAGACGTCGTCGGCTTTGCCGCCGATATCCCAAATGTAAAACTCCATTGCGATGAGCTCTTTTGCGTTATCGATGTCATTGACCAATAGCGTCATCGTTTCATCAGAGTCATCAAGTAGGCGTAAGGAGGATTTCTTGGTTAAAGGAAACTTCCCCAAACGGGTGGCTAGTTTGGAGATGTTTCGATAATTTTCGGGGGCCATGGCTTCCGTGCGCATAATGTGCCGAAAAACTTGCCTGCGTTTGCGCATCTCCCGACGCAATTTTCTGGCATGCCAACGGCCAAGGGTACGTTCTCCGAACAATAAATAAAGAATAAAACCGAAATATGGAACAATGGTTGTGAGTAAAATCCATGCAAAAGAGCTTCCCGGCGGATGTCGGGTAAGCATGACGCGCAAAATAACGCCGACGGTCAAAGCAAGCTGAAGTAAAACAGCTCCAAGGCCGAGAAGATTGATGGGTTCGGAAAAAGAAAAATTCATACGTACATCCAAATCTCGGCAAAGTGTAGCGCGTGAAAGTGGGAAAAATCTATAAAGCACTATGAAGAAAACGACTTTTGAAATGCTTCTGATCGGTTTATCCGCTCCGATGGCTGGAATCGGGATGGGTATGCTCCTGAATGGTTCCATTGGAGGCGCCTTTATGCTGTTAGGGGCGTCGATGAAATTGGTTGTAGCCTATTTCAGGACTCCGAAGGACCTTTTTGATTGGGATAACTTTGGCGGGACATTCGAAGATTTCAAAGATCGGATGGAAAAAATTCAAAATGAATTGGACAATGAAAAACCGCTATTGGGCTGGTTATCTGATTTAGCAACATACATGATGTTGGGTGGACTGTTCGCTTTGTTACTGGTCGAATGAAACATGTATTAAAGTTTTTTTTGAAAATGGCTTGACATTTATTTCAAAACCCTACATAATGCCACTCTCGCTACGGAGGGGTGCCCGAGTGGCTAAAGGGGGCAGACTGTAAATCTGTTGGCTTACGCCTACGATGGTTCGAATCCATCCCCCTCCACCAAGCGATCGCTCGCTTATACTGTAGCGAAACCAGGATTGCAGGCGGGAGTGGAAACTCTCTCGACGCAGGCGGGTGTAGCTCAATGGTAGAGCAGAAGCCTTCCAAGCTTACGACGAGGGTTCGATTCCCTTCACCCGCTCCACAGTTCGTGGACAGTCCCAAATTCAGCCCATGTGGCTCAGTGGTAGAGCACTCCCTTGGTAAGGGAGAGGTCACGCGTTCGATCCGCGTCATGGGCACCAGTTTTCTATTAGTCCCGAATGTGTCGGGGCTTTATAACATTCGCAAATAAAAGTTCAGGAGTTCGCCATGGCAAAAGGCAAGTTTGAACGCACCAAGCCCCACGTGAACGTGGGCACGATCGGTCACGTCGACCATGGTAAGACGACGTTGACGG
>CAJMEC010000002.1 GCA_905212345.1 uncultured Sutterella sp.
GGCACACTGAGGCTGCGCGCGGTCTTGCCTCCGACGGATAAATTTCTTCCCGGTCAGTACGTCCAGGTTCGCCTCATGATGGGAGAGTATCAGAACGCTTATCTTGTGCCTCAAGGTATTGTTCGCCAAAAATCGGACGGCACCTATGCTGTCTACGTGATGGAAGAGGGCGCAGCTCGCGAGCGGGGGGTAACGCTTGGCAATTGGGAAGGTAAGGACTGGATCGTCACGGGAGGTTTAAAGCCGGGAGATAAAGTGATTACCAACCAGATTTTGCGGCTCAGAGAAGGCATCAAGGTGACGGAAAAAAATACTTCCGAGCCTCAGAGCTCTGCCACCGGGGACACCAAGCAGTAGCCGGAGGACAAGATGCTGTCGCAATTTTGTATTCGCCGCCCGATTTTTGCTTCGGTGATGTCTATTTTGATTGTGCTCGCGGGATTGGTCTGCGTGCGCGTATTGCCGCTGTCTCAATATCCGGATATTTCTCCTCCGTCGGTTTCTATTTCAACGAGTTATGAAGGGGCTGACGCTCAGACGCTTGCTCGTACCATCGCTGCTCCGATTGAAGATCAGCTCTCGGGTATTGAAGGGTTGCAGTACTACACCACCTCTTTGCGCTCCAACGGTGATGTGCGCATTTCTTGCACTTTTGAAGTTGGCATCGATCCAAACGACGCCATGCTCGAAATCAATAACCGTGTGCGCACTGCCGAAAGACGCTTGCCGGAGACCGTTCGTCAAAACGGTGTGACAGTAAGAAAACGCTCCGAAGAAACCCTTTTGATGATGGCGCTAACTTCGCCCGACGGCTCGATGAACCCAACTCAAATGGCCGACTACGCGACACTGAATATCGTCGATGACTTAAAGCGTATTCCGGGTGTGGGTGACGTCAGTATCTTCGGTAACGTGCAAGGGGCCATGCGTATTTGGCTCAATCCCGACAAGATGGCCTTGTTGGGTGTGACGGTGGGTGACGTTGAAGATGCCGTGGACATTCAAAACCGGCAGTATGCGGCCGGCCGTGTAGGCGCGGCGCCGACGGCTCCCGATCAGCAGCTTTTTTATACGGTGACAACCAAGGGTCAGCTTTTAACTGAAGAAGAATTTGGAAACATTACGATTCGCTCCGATGGTCCCGATGGCATTATCCGCTTAAAGGATATCGCTCGGGTTGAAGTGGGTAAACGTAGCTACGATTCCTATAACCTTTTAAACAGTGAGCCGGCTATTACCGTGGCTGTATACCTGCAAACAGGTGCTAACGCCATGAGTACGGCAGAGCTTGTGAAAGAGCGCGTGGCGGAACTGGCCGAGCATTATCCGAAAGGTCGCATAACCCACACAATCACCGACGATACAACGATCTTTGTGTCTGCCTCATTGCACGAAGTGGCCAAGACATTGATAGAAGCCGGTATTTTGGTGCTTCTTGTCGTTTATCTTTTTTTGCAAAGTTGGCGCGCGACACTCATTCCGATGATTGCGGTTCCGGTCTCTTTGATTGGGACGATGGTGGGATTGTGGGCGTTTGATTTTTCGCTCAACACGCTCACGCTTTTTGCCATGACGCTTGCCATCGGTATTGTGGTCGATGACGCTATTGTGGTGCTTGAAAACGTCGAACGCATCATGGTCTCGGAGGGAGTTTCCGCGCGGGTGGCTGCCAAACGGGCCATGAAGGAAGTGGCCGGAGCCCTGGTGGCTATTGTGCTGGTGCTCTCGGCTGTGTTTGTACCGGTTGCGTTTTTGGGTGGCATGGCCGGTGAACTCTATCGCCAGTTTGCGGTGACAATTACGATTTCCGTTGCCCTTTCGGGCTTTGTGGCTTTGACGCTTACACCTGCGCTTTGCGCCATTTTGTTAAAACCGAGAACCAAAGATCCGGCGAAATTCTTCCAACGTTTTAATTTAGGGTTGGGGCGTTTTACGAAGTTATTCCAACGCCTGGTGGGCTTGGCGCTTCACCATCGGGTGGCAAGTGGCGTTTTGCTCTTAGCGGTAATGGCGGCTTGCTGGCAGATGGTTCAGATCACACCGACCTCTTTTGTGCCCAGGGAAGACCAAGGCGTTGTCCGCCTGAGTCTATCTTTGCCTGAAGGCGCTTCGCAAACCCGCACGGAGCGAGTTTCTGATGAACTGCAAAAGAAAATGGGGCAAATCGAGGGAGTGGAATCCGTTTTGACCTTGACGGGCTTTGATACGGTTGCCAATGACACACGACAAAACGCCGCCACTTTTGTGTTAAAGCTTAAGCTTTGGGATGAGCGTAAGAATACAGCCAATGATGTTGTGCGAATTCTCACGAAGATGGCTGAGGACATTACCGAGGGCAGAGCCACGGCTTCCACTCCGGCTCCGATCAGGGGCTTGGGGTCTTCGGGCGGTTTTTCAGGATTTTTGCAGTCACGTGAAAGCGATGATCCTGTTCAGCTTCAGCAAGTGGCCGATAACTTTATTGATGAGTTAAGCCGCTCGCCGCTTCTGACCGGTGTGCGTCACACGGCCATGGCCGAGTCGCCCATGCTTTTGGTCAATGTTGACGAAGCTAAGGCCCTGGCCATGGGAGTCTCTATTTCAGATATCTACGATACGCTCACGGCCTTCATGGGCAGCACCTATATCAACGACTTCACCCGAAACGGCAAAATTAACCGCGTGATCATGCAAGCCGACACTGACTATCGAATGAAGCCAGAAGATTTGGGCCGTTCTTGGGTCAGAAACAACGCTGGTGAAATGATTCCGATGTCGACATTGGTGTCTTGGGAAAGAACTTCGGGGGCCGAGACCATGTCGCGCATGAACGGTTATCTTGCCGCGCGCTTTATGGGTGAGGCGGTTCATGGAGTAAGTTCCGGTGAAGCCATCGCGGAAGTGGAACGCATTGGAGATGAAATGCTCCCGGAAGGTTACGCTATCGGCTGGACTGGTCAAGCCTTCCAGGAAAAGCGTTTAGGAGCTTCAGCTTCCACAGCTTTCATTTTCGGCATTATTGTGGTGTTTCTCATTTTGGCCGCTCAGTATGAGCGTTGGTCGTTGCCGATCGCCGTTGTGCTCGCGGTGCCATTTGCCGCGTTGGGGGCGTTGCTCGCAACTTATTGCAGGGGACTCTCGAACGATATTTACTTCCAAATCGGTTTATTGGTATTGGTGGGCCTATCGGCCAAGAATGCCATTTTGATTGTGGAATTTGCAGCGCAGAAGTTAGAGCAGGGTAAGAGTGTCTTTGATGCGGCCCTTGAGGCAGCCTCTTTGCGGTTGCGTCCGATTTTGATGACCTCTTTTGCTTTCATTCTTGGTGTGGTGCCTCTGGCTTTGGCTACCGGTCCGGGTGCGGCGGCTCGCCAATCCATGGGTACCGGTGTGCTAGGCGGAATGCTGGTTGCCACATTCATCGCCATTATCTTTGTGCCAGTCTACTTTACTTGGTTCGTCTCTAAGAATCCGGTACGGCGCGATGATGACGATGAGGATGAACGTGCTTCACCTTTCTTGAGTCATCCGGAAAAGCCGGAAGAACCAAGCGACGGTAAATAAAGAGAGTTAAGAGGCCCGTGCGAGTGTACGGGCCTACTCATAGGAAAGTTCTATTTCAGATGCCTCTCTGTCGACAGACTTGCTTTTCAGAAATTAACAAAGCTTCAAAACCATAACCAAATGGTTCACTAAAAAAACGCTAAGTAATGCGTTAAAAAATTGCCAAATGGTTCGTTGAAAAATCGTCAAATAGTTCATTGATTCCGAATGAATTGCAATAATGTTATTTCAACTTGTATTAGATCATGTATTAGATCATGTATTAGATCATGTATTAAATCATGTATTAGATCATGTATTAAATCATGTATTAGACCATTTATTTTTTAATACATGTTGGAGTAAATAATAGACGTATAAACATAAGTTAAATTGCAAAATAAACGTTTAAAAACAAGTTGTTGGAACTTCCAATTAACATGTATTGTCCTATATTGCTTGATGTATCAAATCATGTATTATTTCATAAAGGCTATAAAACGATACAAGTGGGCGTTGTTAAAGTCGGCTGTTGCCGGTGTGATCTCGATAAGAAATATCCTTCCAAGAGCGTTCATTAAACATTGAACCTTCAATTTTCCGGTTTAGGCTATAAATTTGAATGTGGAATAACATGAAAAAAAGGTCAAATGGTTTGTTAAAAAAATGTCAAATGGTTCGTTAAAATATCGTCAAATGGTTTGTTAAAAAATTGCCAAATAGTTTGATTACTAAAATTATGAAACAAGAATATCGTCAAAGAGTTGTGGATAAACTCTTAAAAAGGAAACTCCAAGCAATGGGGGCTGTTTTAATAGAAGGACCTAAACTGTGCGGAAAATCAACAACGGCCGTACAGCAGGCAGAAAGTGTTTTAAACATGGAACCGGGTCCCACCTTGAGTCTAGCGGCAATTAACCCAAAATTATTGCTTCAGGGAACGACTCCTCGACTTATTGATGAGTGGCAACTTGCTCCGCAGCTTTGGGACGTCATTCGTAGGGAAATTGATTTACGAGGAGGAGAACCAGGGCAATTTATTCTTACGGGGTCAGCTGTTCCCGTTGATTCTCGTCAATTAAAACATTCAGGAACCGGTCGTTTCAGCTGGTTACGAATGAGACCAATGACGCTCTTTGAATCCGGAGAATCTAATGGAACAGTCAGTTTAAAAGATTTATTTGAAGGACAACTCAACATAGGGTCGAATAATGTCTTGGATCTTGAGCGGATAGCTTTTGCGGCATGCAGAGGCGGTTGGCCTACAACGCTACGTTTGAAAGGTGAGTTGGCTTTAACACATGCCTTTGAGTATGTTGAGGCGCTTATAAAACGAGATATTTCACGTGCAGATGGAGTGAGAAGAAACCAAGATGTTACTCGGAAATTGTTGCGATCGTACGCTCGTTATCAAGGTTCACAAGTTTCGGCTCCAGAATTAGCAAAAGATCTTAATGGGATTGTTAACGATAAAACGGTATTGACTTATTTAAATGCTTTAAAAGAAATTTTCGTTATAGAAGATTTACCTGCCTGGAATCCAAATTTAAGGTCAAAAGCAGTTATTCGGCAATCGGATACCAGATATTTTGTGGATCCATCAATAGCGGTGGCAGCGTTGAGTGCAGGACCTAAAGATTTGCTTTTTGATACTAAAACATTTGGCTTTATATTTGAAACGTTGTGTATCAGAGATCTACGAGTTTACGCTGAGGCACTCGATGGAAGTCTTTTCCATTTTCGGGATAGAAATGGCCTTGAGTGTGATGCCGTTTTGCATCGTAGAAATGGAACGTATGGACTAATTGAGATTAAATTAGGTAGTGAGAAGGGAATTGAAGATGGAGTTAATACTTTAAAGACCTTGGCTTCAAAAATCGATACAACGAAAATGCAACCTCCGTCTTTTTTGATGGTTTTAATAGCAAGTGGAGAGTACGCCTATCGACGAGAAGATGGTGTATTGGTTGTCCCCATTGGATGCCTGAAAGATTAAAAAATCGTTGGTTTTGTCAAAGTACGTTATCTTTATGTTTTCAGTATTAAACCGTTAATCAAAAAGCCGCCGACAATGCTTTGAATTTTGTTTGTCGGCGGCATTACTTGTTAATGGGAAATATCCTTCCAAGATGTCAAGCGACAAAAGAGTTAACCCTTAAAACGACAGTTTCTGACCCCCTGGTTGGGTCAGTTTTTATCCAATAATTTAGATTTCAAATTGGCTTTAATTCGGTAACTGTCTCCCATAATTGTTACGGGAGTACAGTGATGTAATAAACGATCCAAAATAGCAGTGGCTACGGTTGGATCTCCAAATATCATTCCCCATTCTGCAACCGGCCTATTACTGGTCAGTAGAATGCTTTTGCTTTCATATCGCTTACACACTAATTGAAACAGTAAATGAGCCGTATTGGGAGAAAAAGGCAAATAGCCTACTTCATCAATAATCAGAAGTTTGGGTTTGTTAAAGGTAGCAATTTTTTCCAATAAACATCCCTCTTTCTGAGCCTTTTCCAGAGAAGCCATTAAATTGGCAGCATTAATAAACAATACGGAATAGCCGTTTTTAATAGCCTGCCTTCCTAATGCAATTGCTAAGTGAGTTTTTCCTACCCCCGGAGGACCTAAAAACATTACGTTCTCTCCAGTAGAAATCCATTCCAATTGGCTTAAATCACGAATAACTCCTGGATCTAAACTTGGCTGAGCAGAAAAGTCAAAACCCTCTAAAGTACAAACCCTTGGAAAATGCGCAGCCATTGTCGATAGTTTTATTCGATTAGCCTCTCTTTGATCAATCTCTCGACTGAAGAAATATTGCAACACTTCCCTTGGATTCATTTTGGACTCAATAGCTGTTGTGACCATTTCATTTAAATGGTCTCGAGTAAACACAAGTCTCAATCTGGAAGCCATTTGACTGAGTTTTTCATCTGTAGCTCGCGTAGTTTTCATCACCAAACTCCCGTAATCTTTGAATAGTCGCTTAGAGGTCTTTGCAACGTATTTCGGCAATATCGTTCATCCATATTGACTGAACGAATATCTGGTGATTTTTCTTTTTCCTTTTGTTCAGCAGGTCGATATACTGAGCTAGCCTTATCCAATTCCATAACGAAAACGCCTTTTCTAGATACAACGATCGTGGTGTCATCCGTTAAGATTTGGACGTCTTTGTTGATGAGCTCGCTCGGAAGTCTGTAAAAGCAGTTATCGATGCGGATAAGGCCTCCTGAGTCAACTTTACGAGTTTCCTCACGTATGGCAGCTACTCGAGGTTTGTCCATTTCTCTCAAGTAGCTTTTCTCAACCCAATAGCGTTCCTTGGGAGTTCTTAAACCCTGGACGATTTCGTCTATTTTTCTATTGTCTGCATATCGAAGCGACCACTGTTCTAACCATTGGTTTAGTTCGATTAAATCTGAAAAATCCTTTCCCACCAATGCATTCTCTTTAATGTAGCGAACTGCTCGCTCTACTTTCCCTTTACTTTGAGGATGGTATGGAGAGCTTGCGATGGGTTTGATGTTCCAATAGTGACAGAAGTACCAGTAACCGCTGGTAAATTTGTATTCTCCTTTCTTGCGATGTTCCGTGATTAGGCATCGGGTATTGTCAGAGAGCAAAACCATAGGGATGCCGTCAAAAAATCGGAAGGCGGACTCAATTCCGTCTAACCAGACAGATTGATTTTCTGTTGGGTAAGCCTTGGCAAAGATTCTTCGAGAATAGCTGAGAACGGCCACGAAAAAGTGAACCTTAGTCACTTCTGTCCCAATCATTATGTTCTTTTCCGCAAAATCAATTTGCATCTGCTGACCGGGAGCAGTTTCATAACGAGAGTACTGCTTTACAGCTTTCAATTCTTGGCGGAATGGCCCACAAAACCTTTGCAACTGGCGTAAAGATATTTGTTGATTGAATTCTTCAACAAGAACTCTTTGAAGTACTACACAGTTACCATCGCACTTAATGAACAGCTCTCGGATTCTTTCTCCATGCTCCTGCATAAAGACTCGATCCTTGTGCGAAGCTTGTGTGACTTCTTCTTTGATATACCGTCGTACGGTGTTTCTGGCTATGCCAGTTTGAGAAACGATCCTTTTTATCGGGACCCCAGCCTGATGTAAAGATCGAATTTGGTTAATTTCTAGTGGTGTAATCATCGGATTTGGACGTCCTTTGTAGAAGCATCCAATCATCCTCGAAATACGTCGTTTCATGCAACTTCCTTTCTTTTTCAGAAAGGGGGTCAAATTTTGTCGTTTAGGGGGATATTACTTTGTCGTCCAACATCCAAGAGCGCTCATCAAACATTGAGCCTTCAACTTTCCAGAACTTCTCCTCGCGGTACTGATTGGCGGTCAGCCCATCAGGGACAAACGTGTAACGAGTCGCTTTGTTGAAGCGTATGTTTTGGTTATTGAGCGATGCAAAGATAAATTTCATCGTATCCACAATCCCGACGTAATCATCACTAATTTGCAGCGGAGCATTGGCGTTTGCTTTTTGTGGTTTAATCAGTAAAAGCGAGCTCGGACGTCCCACGGAGCCTTTTTGGTTAACGGCAGCTAATTCCGGTACAACACCGGAGCTATGGTCCGATACCACCACAATCGTAGTGTTATCAAAGATTTTTTCTTTTCTCATCCAGTCAAACCAATCACCCAAAGCTTGAAGGGAACAGGTTTCAGCGGCCATTTGGCCGATCGGAATTCCATCCGGACGCGCCCCGGGAGTTTCGTAAGGCAAGAGTTTGCAGGTACCCGGTTCTGAAAACCATGGGTAGTGGCTTAATTCCGAGTCAATGAATTTGAACGTATTTTTTTGCGCGCGAGTATTGGATACCGTGGGCAAGAGCTTGAATAACGCCAAATCACGGTAGGTGTTGTAAACCAAAGCGGCAGTACTTTCACCCATCAGACGTTCAATCCAACGGCCGTCCTTGTAGATCATGTTTTTAAGTCCCCAAGGAACGGCATTAAAGAAACTCACGGCAATCAAGAAACTGTCGCTATTGCCGCGGTCAATTTTGAGATTGTTTTCGGCTGCATAACGGCGAATGTAGCTGTCGCCGATGTTGCGGATTAATAATGGCTGATGGCTTGTGTATTTGGCCAAGCGGTTTCTTTCCGTCCAGTTTCTTTCGTAAAGCGAGACATCAAAAGACGGTCCGAAACGATTAAGTGTATTGGCAAAACCACGATTGACTTTTTCAGCCAGTGTTAGGTTTTCGTCCTTGTTTAATTCCCAAGGGGTACAAGCTTCTTCACAAATAATGGACGGAAGGCTTGAAATAGTGGAGGGACCGGTTGCCAAGGCTTCACGATACCAAGTAAAGCCTCTGTATTGGTTTTTGAGTGTCGGAGTTTCTTGCATGATGCGATCTAAGTGACGCCCCGCGAAGGCATCAAGCATCACGACAACCACATTTTGCCCCTCTTTGCTAAAACCGAACAGCCGATCGTTATAGTCCGGCAAATCCACTGTTTGGGTGTTTTCGGCGTCTCGAGACCAGGCTTCTTGTGTAGACCAGAGAATAAAGACGGAATTAATGAGACTGCCCGCGATGCAGAGTATCAAAATATTTTTAATCCAGATGACTTTATTGCTACGGATAAGCCAAACGAAAACAATGGAAAATGAAGCGATCACCGCGACATCAACCACAACGTTGATATTGCGGAAAAGCGGCTCGGGATTGGCGATGATAAACGCGTTGATCGTTCCGACATTTAACGGCAGCAGGAACGCATAGACGGTCATTAAAAGCGAAATGAACGCGAAGGTGTAGCCTGCGAAATCCGCATAACGGGTCCATTCAAAAAACTTTGTCAGGCACCAGAAAATGACGCCTGCGACGCACACACAAGCTAAAAGCAAGGCGAGCACTTCTTCAATACGCGAAAAGCCTTCCGGGGCCGTGCTGAAAGCCTGAATCGGCAGATAAAACGCTAAAAGAATAACAAGCCATATAGCGCCCGGGGTTAAGAGCGCCGAGGGCTTAGACTCACTCGGGTAGAGCAGATTCTTTAAGCCGAACTTGAAATTCGTGAGCGTAAGCGAAATGATCAGGAACGCGAATGAGGCGCTCAGGGCGAAATAACGTCGATTGAGGCCAAGGAAGCTCCATTTGTACCAAGTGTTTAGCTCATAGTACAAAAGTAGGGCAATGAGAATCAGGGCAATGGGATGCTTCCACATGCGCAGTCTGACGCACTCAATAACGGCGCAGGCCGCAAGCAAAAGAAAAGCGTAGTCAGAGAAGGCGCTCAAAGAAAGTTTGAGACCATCGCTAAACCAAGTGATCTGATTGCTACTTAAAATAGCCAACGCGACAGCCAAGCCCCATAGGTAAACAAGGTAACCGTTTACGATCGAGGGGCTAGTGTGAAAGGTTGTGCCGCTATCGGTGAAGGCAAAAATCTTCAGCCACGTGTCTTTAATAAGAAGACCCAATCCACGAAGTTTGTTGGCAAAATGCCGTACCAAGTCATAAACAATATTCTTGCCGAGCGAGAAGATATTGTTAAAGGTCCAGTAAAGCACGAGGCCTGAGGCGGCGTTGTACAAGAGCACTAAAAAGAGCGCGGCCATGCCGTAGAGTTGGTATTTGTCACGCTTGGAGAGATTTTTCGTGTAAATCAGGGCGCTGGCGATATTGATGACTGTCATCAGTATCGGCATGAAGTTGATCGCGAAGTCTCCGATTTTGAACAGTTCATCAGGTTTTGAAAGATCGGCCAAGCCTAAAAACGAAATGCCTTGTAACGGTTCAAAGTGGCTTAGGAAATGATATGCCGCAAAGAAAAACGGAATTTGCAAGAAAAAGCCAATGCTCGATCGTAGCGTCAATAGCGGTGAGTAGCCGGCCTGACGATGCATTGTTGTGATCATGGCAAAGCGCTCCTGTCCTTTATAGGCGCGCTTAATCATTTGCTCCTTAGCTTCAAAGCTTTTACGCAGAGCTCTTTCTTCCTCCTGCCAGGCTTCAGCCTTCATGTAGATGGGCAAAATCACAAAGTTGACGATAAGACTCATCACGATGATGGCCCATCCCCACTGTTGGGTGATATCAAATCCCCAAAGCAGGGCCTTGTGCATCCAGTATTCAAGCGGAGCGATGAAAAGGGTATATAAAAAGTCAATCATTTTGTGTGAGTCTTCTGAGTGTGTACGGAATTAGCCATATCAATCAGGGCTTGGGCGATCGGTTCTCCCGCGTGCCCGAAATTGACAACATTTTCGCGGCGAATGGCTTCAATGCGGCTCGCCATGTCTTCGTGACGCACCAAGAGATCTTTAACCAAAGCGGGGATGCTCGCTTCATTTCCCGGTAAAACGCGTTTGCCGAGACTATCGAGTGCTTGCATTTCCCAGGCTTCATGAGGAATTTCCCAGGCTTCAAAGCCATCCTTTAAGGGACCGTTGCCAACGGAGATAACCGGGCGCAGGAAGATGAAAGCAAAATCAAAAATAACGCCAGAGACGTCAGAAATCATCAGCTGGGCCCGGCTCAAACTCTTAAAGCCATCGGGATTTCTATCCCACTCGATGTTGTCAAACGATTTTAATTCCGACTGAAGCTTGTCCATCAGCTCTTTATCGGAAATAAAGCTTTGCGGGTGGGGGCGCAAAATGACGTGATAGCCCGCCTGCGCTAAAAGTTTCGGAATCATGGATCCCGTTCTGGTCAATAAGCCGTTTTTACCCCACGTCGGCGCAATAAGGATGGTATCGTCATAGGGCTTTAAGTCGGCTGTTTTTCGGCTAAGCATGCCGTCGAAATAGGGACAGCCCAAGAGAGGCAATTCCTTGGGTTTGGTGCGCCTTAAGGATTCCAGCGCACGAAGGCTTTTGGCCTGAGCGGGGCCGGCGCAGAAAAAGGCATCGTAGTAGTCGAAGCTATAGAACTTATAGGTGTGGATGTCGCCCGCGGCATGGACAATGTGGACGTACTTTTTAACACCCGCCGAACGTCTGATTTGAAGAACGTCAACGCCCGGGGTTGTCAGAGCAAACACATCGGCTTCTAAAAAGCCCAAAGCGGTGTAGGCGGTTTGTCCTTTACCGATAAACTTTGCATGAACCCATTTATCCAAGCCGCTTTTAAAAACGGGATCGTTTTCGTCACTGGTGAGATAGGTGGAGCGAACATTTTTAGCGGCAAGCGCTTCCAAAACCGGTTTAAAAGTTGACCAGTAGGCGGCTGATTCAGCGTAAAACACGATGGAATTATTCTTCAGATCGTCTTTTTTACCCGTAAATTTAAAAAAGACTGAACGCAGCATACTCGGCAGTTTTCTCACCAGAAAGTAAGCGCTCGAAGTCAATCCGATCAAAACCGACAAAAGCATGCTTCCCGTGCCGGGATCAAGATAAGCGTAGGCGTTAATCGGCAAGTAAACGAGCAAACCGATAGAAGCGAACTGAAAAATTTTATCCAAATACATCATTTTGCTTGAGATATTTTCAAAACAATCATTCTGACAGCCAGCGCGGAGGCGAAAATCAAAGTTGACATAGCGGCCCCTTCGGAAATAAAACCGCTGTCAATCATTTGAATCGCTGCCACGGCAGCGGGCATTGTCTCCGGCGTATACAAAAAAACCACCGCAGAAATCGTTGTGAGCGCGGAGGCGAAAAGATAACAAAATACCTCACCGAGCCCCGTTTTGCACAGTGGCAAAATAACCTGCCTGATAGTGCGAAGGGTATTCACTCCCAAGCTTTCTCCCACGGTTTCAAAACGGGAATCGATTTGGCTGAAAGTATTGCCGGCGGTGATATGAGCAACGGTGTAGAGGTGAATGAGGGTATTAAACACCAATAAAGTCATGGCGCCTGCGGCGCTGGAGAACATCGGGCAGCCGGAAAACGCCAGAGCGAAGGCCAGGCCCAGCACTGTTCCCGGAATACAAAGGGGAAGAAGGGCGGCGGCGGAAAAGAGTTTTGAGAGGACTCGCGGGATGTTTTTGACACGCCGAGTCAAATAGGCGCCGACAAAACTCAAAATGGTGCCAATGGCGGCGACAGCAAAGGCCAATACGAAGCTGTTTATCCAGGGATCAATGCCATAAGTGGAATTTTTAAAGCTGTAATTGGCAAGCGTCACGTCGGGCACATAGGGCCAGAATGTCACAAAAGAGCCATAAATGACAATAAGCACGCATGAGGCTTCGAATAGAAGAAAGAGCCAAGCGGCCATACTCCAACCGATTGGATGCTCAGAGAAGGGACGTGCAGGGACATCACCCGGCTGAGCCGCTTTCATTGGGTACTTGGATGTGAAATAAAAAGCCAGGATGCAAGGCAGCATCAGCCATAAACTCAGAAAACCGGCGGCGGCCCAGTCTTGATTGCCGATGGCTTGGTTATAAATCTCGGTGGCAAGCATGCTGAAGTTGCCGCCTAAGAGCTTGGGGACACCGAAGTCAGTGACTGTCAAAACAAAGGCAATCAAAAAGGCGTTAATGAGTCCTGCACGGCAATGAGGAAGAATAATTGTTAAGAAGCATTTTAAGGGGGAAGCTCCCAGTGATCGGGCCGCCAATATCAGTCCGGCCTCCAACCTTTCGAGAGTTAGGAGCAACTGCAAAGTGGCATGAGGAAGCGTGAAAACAAGCGCCCCCAAAAAGATCCCGATGGCTCCATAAAGCGGCGTCTGAATAATCAAGCCGTTGTTGCCGATCAAATAGATCAGACCGATGGCGGGCATGACTGATGGGGCAAAAAGGGCGATGGGGAAAAGGGTCCTTGCGGTTTTGGATACAAAACCTCTAGTGTTTACGATCGTATAGGCGATCGTAAATCCTGCAACGCAGGCTGTAAGACCAACAGCAAGGCCCATGACCATCGTATTAAAAAAGGCCCTCAGGTTAAAACCCGTTATAAATGAAGTCAGTGCCGGTCCATCAGACAAGGTTGAGAAAAGACTTATTGCGGCAGGCAAGAGCCCGGCAAGCAGAAATAAAAGGCAAAGAGTCAGAAGGGACGCGGCGTGTTTATGCATCAGTCCTGCTCCCAGGTGTGCCAACGTTCTTGAGGCAGTCTCACCGCATAAAGCTTGCCAATGGATAATGAGTCGGCTAACGGTGATGTACGGGGAATACGGGCAGAAATTTTTGTTTTAAAGTCATTTAAAAGGAAATGCGCCGAGATGCTTTCCCCTGAAAATTCTTTGGCGAACAACTCCGCCGTAAAAGTTAATGCTTCACTTAAAGTTCTTTCCGTAGCCTCAAAGACTTCAACATCACTGTGGCGGATGCCGGTGAGTTTGCCGCTATTGATTGTGGGTACACGAATGAGGTTCATGCTGCCGGCAAAGGTCGCAACAAAAGGCGAAGTCGGGTGATCAAATATTTCTTGTGGCGTGCCGGCTTGTTCTACTTTGCCGTTGTGAATAATGACAATGAAATCCGAAAGCGAGAGGGCTTCATTTCGATCATGCGTCACCATCACGGTTGTGATGCCGGCTTTTTGCTGGATTTCACGCAACTCGCGCCCGATGGTTAAGCGGTTTTGAGCGTCAAGCGCAGAAAGCGGCTCATCTAAAAGCAAAAAACGAGGATTAATGGCCAAGGCCCGCGCAATAGCCACGCGCTGCTTTTGACCGCCCGAGAGCTCATGAGGATATCGGTTTTGAAGTTCTTCCAAATGAGTCAGTGTTAAGAGGCTAGCGAGCTTTTCTTCCTTAACCGCTTGGTCCACTTTGTTGGAAACGCCATAAAGAATATTGTCCCTAACCGTGAGGTTAGGGAAAAGCGCATAGTGTTGAAAAACAATGCCGGCTTTGCGGTTGGGTAAGGCAATATCGGTAATGTCTTCATTACCGAAGATGATCCTACCTTTTGTGGCTTTTTCAATACCGGCTAAAACCATGAGAAGCGTTGTTTTACCGCTTCCCGATGGTCCCAAAATGCTGGTAAAGGCACCCAATGGAATCGACAGATTAATCTCGGAGAGCACGTGCGTGGAGCCAAACGATTTGCTTAAGTTTTTAATCAGTAATTGGTTATCCATAGGCTCACCTTGATGCAATGCTTTGCCATTGGTCGGTTATCGTTTTTTTCTCAACGGCCGCTTGTCTGAAATCTAAAGTCAAAAATCGGGCAACCAGTTTTTTGCCGGTTTCGGTTGAATAGCGGTCAATGGAGGAAATACCGCTAAACGACGCGGCAATGTCGGCAACGGGTTGGGATGCGCAAAAGTCCAGGAAACGCTTGGCTAAAACCGGATGAGGACTGCCTTTGGGCAAGGCGCAGCCTTCTGCGTCCCAAGCGATGCCTTCTTGCGGTTCAACAGTGATAACCGGTACGGAAAAGCGCATAAATGGTCTGACGAAAGCCTCCGAGGTAAGCGCAATCGGAATTTCTCCTTGAGCGGCCATGGCCGCGGGCCTTGCGCCTGAGGCTGTATAAAAAAGAATATTTTCGTGAAGCTTTTCAATGTAGCGCCAACCGGCTTTTTCACCCTTTGCCTGAAGCCACCCCATCAAAAACATAAAGCCAGTGCTTGATGCGACCGGGTTTGGCATGACAATTCGGCCTTTATAGATGGGATTAAGAAGATCGTCCCAAGTCTTTGGTACCGGAAGTTGGTACTTTTCCATTAGTTCAGTGTTAACGCAAATTGATCCGCCCCAAGCGTTAATGCCGAACCATGAAAAATCCCGGGCTCTCATTTTTGAGTTGATGGCCGATGCGTTCCGGGGGCTGTAAGAATCCAATAGGCCCGCCAGATTGAGCCTTTCCAGGGCAATGGCGGAAAGCCCCAAAATGACGTCGGCTTTGGGATTGTCTTTTTCTGCCATTAGCCGGGCCGAAATGGGGCCTGCCGAATCACGAACGTAGGTAATCTCAATATCCGGGTTTTCTTTTTCAAAGGCTTCTTTATAAAGCGTCAGAAACTCCGGTTCCACGGCCGTGTAGACAAGAAGCCTCTCTTTGGCCAAAACGCAGGATGCATTGGCCAAAAATAGTAGGACAAAGAAAGAAACAAGAGCTTGAAGTACTCGGCTCATTCGAGTCGGAATTCCTTTTTGATGGACTCGATTAAGAAACGGGCGACTTTATCCGAGGCCTTGGAGGGCTTCGCATCTGTGTTCATTTCAATTAAGCTATCCAAAACCCGCTCTCTGAGCGTAGAAGAACTTACGCCCTCTGTGCGTGGGAAAATCACGAGATTTTCCTCAGGAATGTGGTTAGAGTTGTCTGCGCCGTGCACCAAAAGGTCACAGTGGTGTTCTTTCATGTAGTCAAAAGAAATAAGCCAAGGACTGGGAACCACCTCTGAGACGTATTTGATGGACTCTAAAATTTCTTTTCGTTCTTCGAAATTTAATTCCGGGGTATAGCCTTTTTTCTGTTTAATTTCATCATCAGTGGTCAGGGCAACAACCACATCGCCAATTTCAGAGGCCTTCTTTAAAAGACGGATATGACCGTGATGGATGAGTGTGGCGGACATATCTACCATGACGCGCAGGCGTTTTTTCTCAGACATTACAACTCCTTGGTTTTGTGCTCTTTGAAAATGCTACTCTCACTCGTTTGTTAAAAGAGAATAATTCTCGAAATATAGTCCTAAATTTTATTTTTGGCGTGAAAATAGTGTCAAAACAATTGCTCTACTATCATCAAAGAAAGAATAAACGCCCTTGTACTATTTGATTCCTATTGTTTTCCATTAAAGCGAAAAACTATTTTTCATCAACATAGAAAAGCGCGTTTAGTTGTAGAAAATCAGTGGGGATGTCTTTGGCGTTTTCAAATCCTCTGATCAATAACAGTCCGCCTTCTTTACAGTACTTTTGCAGGTAAGGATCATTAGGATCGATGCCATCGTCCAAAACAAGAATCTTGATGCCGAGTTCTTCAATAATTTCCTTATCGTAACCATCAAAAGCCACATAGGGGAATCCTGCGGCGCGGGCAGCAATGTAACGGTAAGGTGTAGTTGTTTTAATAATCATTTGCTCAGGGCGAGGACATTCCTGAAGCATTTTTGAATAGTCTTCTCCCTTGTCAATATCAATCATCACATGAGGATATTTATCCAAAATTTCATCAATATCGGCCAGTAAAAGCGGGGTGTAGCGATTGAGAATTTTACGCTCACGAATTTGAGAAACCGTTGGGGGAATTAACCATTGGTATGGATGACCGGTATTGTCGTTAAAGTCATCAATGTAGTGTGCGCCAAAATAGTGACCGTCCAAAGAAAGTCTTAAATCAAATTCAATGAAACGATAGCCATCGTCAATGGCCTGAATGAAAGCTTCAGATGAGTTGGTATACCGAATGCCATCTATAGCGCCTCCGCCATGAGCGATGTATCTATCTTCATCGATATTCAAAATAGGCGCTGGTTTAAGATCAAGCAGACCTAAATGATAGGCAAGACCGTAGTGCCATTTGTAAGAGTGTGCGGTTGCCCAGAGCAAAATAATAGCGAAAATGACACCAACAAGAACAAAGGGGCGGATGACGAATCGCTTCATATTGGTTTAGGGGATGTTGCTTTAGAAAAATTGTACAGGGGAGGCTAAATTTTTCAGTAAAGCGACAACACTCCAAGCTGTCGAGGTACTGGATTTAGGGTTGGCAGGATCGGGCTTGCCCGCCACCGTCAACTCTGCTCGCATGAGATTGTTTTTGAGACGGATATGGTGAACGTTTTCAGTACTGTCCGGGTCGCTTGTAATTTGAACCGTGGCATCATAAAGGGTTCCGGAAGCCAAAGCGGCTGCAACCGCGACATTGACATTTTTAGGAAAGCCATTGATAGCGTCAGGTACGGACCCGGTAAAAATTACCTCTTTTTTGTCTGAAGCGAGAGTTTCACCGTTTAGATAAGGAGCGCCTTCCAAGCTTTTCGGTGCTTTTGTGTTGCCGATCACCACTTCCGTATTGCCCATTAAAGCAAACGTTTGCATTAAGTCCAAAGCACCGATTGCTCCATTGGGCAGATAGACCTTGCGGTGGCTGTCTTTTGCTGCTGCTTCAAGGTGTTTTCTAAAAGCATCATCAGCCAATGCTCCAATTGAAGCAATCACAAGATCGGAGCCATGTTCAAGAACACGTTGGGCGTATTCTTTCACGGCTTCCCTGCCGGCAAATTCAACAACAATGTCAGGAAAGCTTGAGAGGAGATCATCAAGCGTTGTACAGGCATCAGCATCCAAAGACTCAGCTAATTCGTTGGCATGCTCTTCATGACGGGCCATTACGGCGACAATGCGATAATCGTCAGAAAGCAGCCTTTGTGTTTCTCTGCAGAAAATATGAGCCAGCGCCCCAGCGCCGATTACTGCCACTGTTTTCATATGAGAGGACTCCTTAAGAAGAATTAACCGAAATCGTGTTTGAGTTTTATTTTTTTAAGCCAATAACTGTAATAAGACGGTAAAAAAGCCTGGACATCAATGCCGTAGGCATCGGCCAATACCTGGGCAATTTCAGGAGCGTTTCTGAAGTAATCCTGCGTTTGGGGCATATCGTCAACTGTGAGGATAAAAGATGATAACAGTCGTCCCAAATCTCGGATGATCCATTTTTGAGGTGTTCGACCGGAAAACACCATGGCGGAATCCAGGTCCCAAAAGCCCATGGAGTCACCCTGGACATAGAAATTCGCCAGTTTTATATCACCATGTGCCATACCGGCATCATGAAGGCGTCTTAATAAACGTCCGGCATTTTGCAGTAATTCGTAGCTATTGGGTTGAGCGCGCAAGGCGGCGCTGGCTGTTTGAGCGTCTTTGAGCGCTTCGGTAATGATGTAAGAGTCAGAAATAAGTTCCAGAGTGCGCCTTTCACCAACAGCCAATACTTTGGGAGTGGCTAGTCCGGCTTCTTCAAGTTTTTTAGCAACAACGATTGTCCAAAAACTTCGCGACGGTTGAACGAAGTAGCGAAAACGCAAACCGAAAGCTTTTTGGTGAAAACGAACGTGTTTACCAAACACCGTTGTCTCGTCGACCTTAAAAAGACTCGCGGTCGTTTTTTTTGAATGCTTTTGAAAAATACCGCCTTCGATAACATCATCAAGCGTACTTGCTATTTTTAGAAGATCATTCTGTAAGTCACACGGCAAAACGTGGTAACGAAGATTACCGATTCTGACTGACTGAGTCCCGTTTTCAGGATTCAACAAGGTGGTGAGTTCCGGACTCCAACGTGTATACATGATTTTCTTCCGACAGAAATTCTTGAAATAATGTTACTCGAGTTTTTCGATCAAATCTCAATCCAATACGGAGTGTGATCGCTGGGTTTGGGCCATTTACGGGGGACTTTATCAATGTCCACAGCTTTAACCTTGGACTTTAGCGCATCGGAAACCAAAATATGATCAATTCGTAAGCCATGATTTTTCTGAAAACCCAGCATCCGATAATCCCACCACGTGTAGCGCTTTTCAGGTTGCTCGAAAAGTCGGAAGGAATCGGAAAGCCCAAGAGATAGAAGATCACTAAAAGCTTGACGCTCTTGAGGAGAAACCAAAATATTGCCTTCCCATCCTTTGGGATCCCAGACATCGCGGTCATCAGGGGCAATGTTAAAGTCGCCCAAAAGCGCCAACTGGGAGTATTCGCTTAATTGATTTTTTAACCAATGATTAAGAGCGTCCAGCCATGCGAGTTTATAGGCGAATTTGTCTGATCCTACCTCCGAGCCGTTAGGGAAATACCCGCAGACAATACGAATGTTTCCCGATTCAGTTTTAAAAGTGGAGGCAATCAGGCGCTTTTGCTCATCATGAAACGTCGGAATATTTTTCTGGACGGATTCTGGCTCCCCAAATTTATCCTTGCGGTAGACAATTGCTACGCCGTTATACGTTTTCTGCCCGGACCAGACTGCGCCGAACCCGCTATTCTCAAGAGCCTGGATCGGGAAGAGATCATCGGTCATTTTGAGTTCCTGCAAACATAAAATGTCTGTTTTGGACTGATCAAGCCAGTCCAAAACATGAGGAAGTCTCATTTTGAGAGAATTGACGTTCCAGGTGGCAATTTTCATACGGCTTCCTTATTTGCAATGGGCTTAATGCCACTGTGGCGAAGCAAGGCGTCAATTTTAGGAGCGCGTCCTCGGAAAGCAATAAACGAATCCATCGCAGGACGAGAACTGCCCACGGCCAGTACTTCATTTAACCATTTTTCGCCGGTTTCGGGATTTAAGACCCCGGTTTCTTCAAATAAGGAGAAAGCATCACTGCTTAACACTTCAGCCCACTTGTAGCTGTAGTAGCCTGCGGCGTAGCCGCCCGCGAAAATATGGCTGAATGAATTGGGGAAGCGGTTGTAGTCGGGCTGTTGAGTAACGGCGACTTCCTTACGAACTTGGGCCAAAAGATCAAGAATGTTGTCTTTCTGACTATCAAACTCAGTGTGAAGCAGCATATCGAAAAGCCCAAACTCAAGCTGGCGCACCATGGCCATGGCACTTTGGAAATTCTTGGCGGCAAGCATCTTGTCGTAGAGCGACCGTGGAAGCTTCTCACCGGTTTGTACGTGGCTTGTAAGGCTTTCAAGCACAGTCCAATCCCAGGCGAAATTTTCCATAAATTGACTCGGGCACTCCACAGCATCCCATTCCACACCGTTGATACCGCTGGCGGATGGCTCTTCAATGCGGCTTAACATATGGTGTAAGCCGTGTCCAAATTCATGGAAAAGTGTGAGCACATCATCGTGCGTGAGAAGCGCAGGCTTGTCGCCAACAGGTTTGGCAAAGTTGCAGACAAGATACGCAACGGGTGTTTGTAATGATCCGTACAAACGGTTTCTTGTTCGGTCGTTATCCATCCAAGCGCCGCCTCTCTTATTGGGGCGAGCATAGAGGTCGACATAAAACTGCGCAATCTTTTCACCCTGAGCGTTTTCAATTCGGAAGAATTGAACATCAGGGTGCCAGACCGGAGCGTTGTCTTTAACAATGCGGATGTTAAAGAGCGTTTGCACCAGCCCAAATAGACCGTTAAAGACAGCGGGAAGTGTGAAGTATTGCTTAACTTCTTGGTCAGAATAGGCGTAACGAGCTTCTCGAAGCTTTTCGCTTGCATACGGAAGATCCCAACTTTGAGGATCGGCAATACCAAGGCTGTCTTTGGCAAAGGCCTTAACTTCAGCCATGTCCGCTTTGGCTTGAGGCAAGCTTTTTTGCGCGAGATCTCGTAAAAAGGCTACAACTTCTTGTGGCGTTTTCGCCATCTTGGTTGCCAAAGACACTTCGCCGTAATTTTTGTAACCTAAAAGTCTGGCTTCCTGAGCGCGCAATTCTACAATGCGGCGCATCACATCGTTGTTGTTGAATTTGCCATCAAAGTCCAATTCAGAAGCCCGAATGACATAAGCGTGATAAAGCGTTTCGCGCAATTTTCTATTTTGGGCGTACTGTAAAACAGCTAAATAATGGGGGATTTGTAGCGTGATTCGGTAGCCTTCTTGATTGGCCGCTTGAGCTGTTTCTTTAAAGGCAGCAATGTCATCGGCAGGGATGCCGGCCAACTCTTTTTCATCATCAACCAAAAGACCGTAAGCATTGGTGGCATCCAATAAGTTTTCGGAGAACTTTTGGCTTTCTTGAGCTAACGTTTCTTTAACTGTTTTAAGTTCAGCCTTTTTATCTTCTGGTAAGAAAGCACCGGCTAACTTAAAGTCAATCAATTCTTCATTGATGATGCGTTGGCGAACGGCAGAGAGATTTTTAAAACCGTCACTTTCTTTAATCGCTTTGTATTTTTGAGAAAGCGAGCTTTGTGATAAGCCAATCCAAAATTGAGTGACAATCGGTAAAGCTTCGTTATAGGCTTTACGAAGTTCTGGTTCATCACACACGCTCATTAGGTGGCTGACCGCGCCCCAGGCACGAGACAGGGAAAGTGTCTTTTTTTCCAATGGAGTGATGACATCATCCCATGTTGCAGGGGTTGAATCCTGAGTAACTGCGGTTAAAGTCTCTTGAGCGTCGGCAATCAAAGACTTCATTGCGGGGACGACATGCTCGGGTTTGATCGCAGGAAAATCAATTAAATCGCTGATGGATAAAAGAGGGTTGTTGCTCATAACGTGAACCTATAAATGAAACAGGTCAATATTACAGTTCCTGATGTAAGTTGTGTTTATGTCAAGTATGAAAATCCCTACTTTCTTGTAAAATAGGAAAAGGAAGGAGGGGGAAAATGTCAGCTAATTTTATTGATACAGCAAAGGTTATGTCTAAGGGACAAATAACCATTCCTAAGGATATCCGTACCATTCTGGGGGTAGAGAATGGTGATCGTGTCACGTTTATCGTTGAAGGCTCCAATGTTCGTTTGGTGAACTCTGCTCATTATGCAAAGCAAATTATTCAAGAAAGCGCGAAAGGGCAGCAGAAAAAGCGTGATTACAATCCGTTGAAGATGTTGTAGACCCCTTAAAGAATTTCATAAACACTAATGTGTTAATTTCTGAAGTCTTATTTCAGATTAGTATCCCTGTAAAAACATGGGCGTTAGCAATATGGAATAAAAAATCTGGAAATTTGAAAAAACTTTAAACTAACGATCGAAAATACATAATTAGGAAAAGCGCCACTCATGACTCCACAATTTATCCATCTTCGCATGCACTCTGAGTATTCCGTTACTGACAGTACGGTGAGACTCGATTCAGCCATTAAAAAAGTAAAAGAACAGGGCGTAGGTGCCTTAGGCTTAACAGATTTAAATAATATCTTTGGTGGCCTTATTTTTTATACCCATGCGCGTAAGGCAGGTGTGAAAGCGCTGATGGGGTGCGATTTGGTCATCCAGAATGAGACGGATCGTGACAAGCCGTTTAGGATGGCGGTTTTTTGTCAAAATCATGATGGGTACAAAAATCTCTGTGAAATCCTTACGCATGCTTGGCTAAAAAATCAGTACATGGGGAGTGGAGAAACAAAACTGGAGTGGCTTTTTAAGCATCATGAAGGTCTGATTTTTCTCTCCGGCGGCCCTGAAGGACAAATTGCTCAATTGTGTTTGTCTGGAAAGAAAGCTGAAGCTATTGCTTTGGCAAAGAAAATGAAGTCTCTCTGGGGAGATCGGTTTTTTCTGGAATTGCAAAGAGCAGGGCGTCCTTCTGATGAGGCTGTTGTTCGTTACCATTTAAGCATTGCTGATGAGTGCGACATTCCGGTGGTGGCTACGCATCCCATCCAATTTTTGGAGCCTGAAGATTTTGATGCCCATGATATTCGTGTTTGTATTGCCAGAGGTGACGTTTTAGCCGATAAATCTCGTCCAAAACTCTACTCCAAGGAGCAGTACTTAAAGACCCCAGAAGAGATGATTAGTCTTTTTGCTGATGTGCCTTCCGCTATAGCCAATACTGTAGAAATTGCCAAGCGTTGTAACTTAGAGGGGGTTTTAAGCAAACCGCAATTACCGCTTTTCCCAACACCGGACGGCATGAGTTTGGATGACTATATTGATCAGTTGTCTCATGAGGGGCTGGAACAACGTTTGGAATTCTTGTACCCCGATAAGGAAAAGCGGGAAAAGGAACGTCCTCGTTATGAAGAACGTTTGCAGTTTGAATTGGGAATCATCAAGAAAATGGGATTCCCAGGCTACTTCCTCATCGTGCAGGACTTCATTAACTGGTCTAAACAAAATGGTGTGGCAGTAGGTCCGGGTCGTGGATCGGGCGCCGGTTCGCTGGTGGCCTATTCTTTGCGAATTACCGACATGGATCCGTTGCGGTACGACTTGCTCTTTGAACGTTTCTTAAATCCGGAACGTGTGTCCATGCCTGACTTTGACGTGGACTTTTGTCAGTACAACCGTCAACGCACGATTAATTACGTTAAATCCCGCTACGGTGAAGATGCCGTGAGCCAAATTGCTACGTTCGGCACGATGGGCGCCAAGGGTGTGATTCGTGATGTTGGCCGGGTGTTGGGTATCAGCTACAGTCTTTGTGACAAGGTCTCTCGCCTTATTCCGGCTCAACCGGGAAAAAACGTGACGTTGGCAGAAGCTATCAAGACAGTGCCGGATTTAAAAGACCTGATTGAGAAAGATGAATCTGTTGCGCAGCTTGTTGATAAGGCGCTTCCTTTAGAAGGTTTGGTGCGTAACTTGGGTATGCACGCCGGGGGCGTGCTGATTGCACCGGGTAAACTAACCGATTTCTGTCCGTTGTATTCGCAGGATGAAAACCCGGATAACGTGATCAGTCAATTTGACAAAAAAGACGTTGAAAACGTTGGGTTGGTGAAGTTCGACTTTTTAGGTTTAACAACGCTGACGATTTTGGAATTTGCGATGCGTTTTATCCGTCAGTTGGATCCCAATACAACGTTGCGTTTGGAAGCGATCCCAATTGACGATCCGGAAACATACCACCTTTTCCAAGTGGGCAATACTAGTGCCGTGTTTCAATTTGAAAGTGACGGCATGAGAAAGCTTTTGCGCGATGCAAGGCCTGATTGCCTTGAAGATTTGATCGCTTTAAATGCCCTTTATCGTCCGGGTCCGATGGATCTTATTCCTGAATATATCGCTTGTAAGCACGGTGAAAAAGAAGTTCATTACCCGGATCCACGTTTAGAGCCTGTGCTGAAAGAAACCTACGGCATCATGGTGTACCAGGAACAGGTGATGCGTGTGGCGCAGATTATCGGTGGGTACTCACTGGGCGGCGCAGACCTTTTGCGTCGTGCCATGGGTAAAAAGCAAGTCGATGAAATGAAACGCCAACGCGCGGTGTTCGTAAAGGGTGCTGTTGAGCGTGGAATGGCCGAGGATAAAGCGGGTGACCTTTTCGACTTGATGGAAAAATTTGCGGGATACGGTTTTAATAAATCCCACGCTTGCGCTTATTCTTACGTTGCCTATCAGACTGCTTACCTGAAAGTACACTATCCTGCGCCATTCATGGCTGCAAACATGTGCTTAGTGATGGACTCGGGAGAAAAACTGAAGCATTTGATTGATGATTGCTTTGCTAACGAAATTTCCGTTTTGCCGCCCGATATTAATAAGAGTGAATGGGAATTTGTGCCGACATCGATGCACGAAATTCGTTACGGTTTGGGAGGCATTAAAGGGATTCCTAAAGATACGGCAGAAGCAATTGTTAGGGAGCGTGAGCAAAACGGCCCATATAAAGACCTCTTTGATTTGGTGAGCCGTGTTGATCGGACAAATTTCTCTAGGCGAACATTGTTGTCTTTTATTCAGGCCGGTGTATTTGACAGCCTAGAGCCTAATCGAGCAAAGCTTGCGGCCAATATTGATAATGCGATTGCATTGAGCGAAAGTGAATCTTCCAACGCAGGACAGGAAAGTTTGTTCGCCGATGTGATGGATGAGGTGCAGCCTGAATACATTGATGCAAAACCGTGGAGTGCATACAAAGAACTGATGGGAGAGCGCGATGTGATGGGATGCGTTTTCCGAGGGCATTTCTATGGAGCTGTTCAGGAAGAGGCGGCCCAATTGCACCCAACGCCGATCATCAATGTCAAGCCCGCTCAACGAAGTGCTAATCGTCGATCGCCCTCAATACAAGTGGCGGGCATTGCCTCCAACATTAAACAGAGTTTCAACAAAGAAGGACGTTTGATGGGTAGTTTTGTCTTGGATGACGGAACCTCAACGATCTCTGTGACGTGCTTCGGCGATGATTGGATGATTTATCGCAATATTGTTAAAAGCGATGAATTGGTGTTTGTTCGAGGTAATGCCCGAGAAGATAAATTTTCAGCAACAGGAGTCAGTATCACGGCGCGTTCTGTTGAAGTGCCGGCAACGCTTCGAGCAAAAAATAGCACCGTTTTACAAATCGAGTTAAAGGATCCTAATTTTGATTTTGATCTTTTAAAGACATTTTTAGAAGATCACCGCCCCGATGTAGATGATGCGGGCTGCAGAGTTTCCGTCAAGGTAATGGATCATGGAAAAGAAGCTTCTTTCATTTTTTCAAAAGACTGGGAAGTTTATTTAAATCAAACATTGCTCGATGAGTTGGAAGAAATTCCGGGTCTGAATTATCATCTCGCCTCCAAAAGTGAGGCCTAGTTAAAAAGAGCTAAAAAATGATTGAATTACCTAAAGATCATTCGAATCCATTGGTTGTTGGTGTTGGCAGACATAGAGCCTGCTACATCCATCCGGAAGATGCTAGCAAGTGTATTAAAGTTGTTCACAATCCCGGAGAACACGCTTTCCAGGAAATTAAGCGCGAGCTTGCCTATTACAAACATCTTGAAAGTTATCTAAAGGACTGGAGTGGATTACCGAGATTTTACGGTGAAGTTGAAACAAACCTTGGGAGAGGTTTTGTATACGACCGTATCGTTGACTTTGATGGAAGGCCCTCACAAAGTATTGAACAACGTTATAACGAGAATAATTTAGATCAATTGCACGATGAACTTTCGGCGCTCATTGATAGGCTTAGATGTTATTTATGGGATAACCGCATTGTAACTATGTCTATCAAACCTTATAACGTGCTCTGTCACCGAATTAGTGAATCAGAAATTATTCCAGTGGTTTGTGACAATATTGGTAGTGCTTCTTTCCTACCCATTGAGTATGTTTGCCCATGGTTTTGCCATCTTAAGCAGAAGCGTCTGTTTAACCGATTTATGAGCTTGCCTTTAATGAGGCAATTGACTCGATTTGAATGAACACGGCTTTTCTGCGGTTGAGTTCAATAGGTGGATACTATTACAATTTGAAAATAGCTTCGAACTGCTTAATGAGTAATCAAAAGCGGTTATCAACGATAATGATTGCCTCTCTTTTTAGGGAAAAAAGTCATAAAACTCTTAAACGTAGGAAAACAAAATGATTCATTTGCCGGAAAACCATTCAGATAAATTAGTGATTGGGGTGGGAGCTCATCGGGCTTGTTATATTCATCCAGAAGATCACCAGAAATGCATCAAAGTGATTTACAGCCAAAACGATCCGATCGCATCCAAGGAAATCAAAAGGGAATTAGCGTATTACAGGCATTTGAACAGTTATTTAAAAGATTGGAGAGGGCTGACTAGATACTACGGGACTGTTGAGACTAATTTAGGTACAGGTTACGTGTATGACCGAATTGTCGATTTTGACGGAAAAATCTCTCAGACGATAAGGGATCGGTACACACTAGAAAATCTTCAGAACAATTGGCAAGAACTCAAAGAAATTGTAGAAAAATTAGAAAAATATATGTGGGACAATCGTATTATCACAATGGCCTTAAAGCCTCATAATGTTTTGTGTCACCGCATTAGTGAGAACGAAATTTTTCCGGTTATTTGTGACAATATTGGGGTCGCTACACGTATTCCGGTAGTACTGTATTGCCCATGGCTTTGTCGTCGTAAACAGAAAAAATTGTTTGCGAAATTTGAACATCAACCATTGATTCAAGCGTTACGAAAGTGTGAAAAAGCTCATTAAAATTAGAACAAATGATGAGCTTAAAATTGAAAAATATGAAAATTGCACTTTGTCTTTTCAAGTACTTTCCTTATGGGGGCTTACAGAGGGATTTTTTGAGAATTGCTCAAGAACTCGTGAACAGGGGTCATGATGTTCGTGTTTACACGGAGTCTTGGCAAGGAGACAAACCTCAGGAAAAGATGGATATTGTTTTGGTGCCGGTTTCTGCTATGACCAATCATGGGTGCAATGAACAGTATCATCGCTGGGTCTTTCAACATCTCAGTAGTCATCCTGTTGACCGAGTTGTAGGTTTCAACAGGATGCCCGGACTTGATGTGTATTTTGGTGCAGATACTTGTTACGCTGAGAAGGTTCAGAAAGAAAAGAACTTTTTCTATAAATTGACGTCTCGTTATAAACACTATGCCTCATATGAGAAGCAAACCGTTGGTAAGGGATTAAAAACAAAGTTAATGATCATTACACCAACTCAAAAGGTGGAGTATCAAAAACATTACCAGACAGAAGAAAAACGCTTTTATTTGCTTCCTCCGGGTATTGCTCGTGATCGGCACTATTCAAACTTTTCTCAAGCCGATAGATTTGTTTTCCGCCAACAGTTAAGTATCGAAGATGACCAGTTGGTCATGTTGCAAATTGGGTCTGATTTCAAAAGAAAGGGAGTAGACCGTTCAATAACGGCATTGGCCTCACTACCTGAAAAAGTTAGGTCTAAGGTCGTATTTTTGGTTGTCGGTCAGGATAATGAGACGAAATACCAAGAAGTAGCCAACAAACTGGGTGTTAAACAGCAAGTTCGTTTTTTAGGCGGAAGAGATGATGTAGCGCAATTAATTGCGGCAGCAGATTTATTTGTTCACCCTGCACGCTCGGAAGCTGCTGGTGAGGCTATTCTTGAGGCCATGGTTGGAGGTTTGCCACAGATTGTGACCAAAGTATGTGGTTATGCTCATTATGTTGATGAAGCTCAGAGCGGAGTACTTTTAGCAGATCCGTTTGACCAAAATGAGTTTAATCGTTGTCTGCTTCATGCACTCGATTGGAATCAATTGTCTGAGTGGCGCCAGCGGGCTCGGTTATTCGCTGATCAGGAAGATTTGTACTCTCTGCCGCGGAAGGCTGCTGATATTATTTTGGGGTAACTATGTTAGTGCTTAAGCCTCCCTTTTCAACAATTTGGAAAGACAAAGATCCTTTTGAGGAAGTAGAGAAACTTTCCGGGGAGCTATATCGTTCCGTGGCGACTCGTAAGACGATTCGATTTGAAGTGGAAGGAAAAGGATACTATTTGAAACTTCACCACGGAATAACATATAAAGAATTTTTCAAAAATATTCTTTCACTTCATTGGCCTGTTTTTGGGGCCCGTAATGAGTGGCGCGCTATTCACAAACTCCAAGAGATTGGTGTTGACACAATGGTCGGTGTCGCTTATGGGGAACGAGGCTTTAACCCGATAAAACAAACTTCGTTTATTGTGACAGAGGATCTTTCTCCAACGATTAGCCTTGAAGATTATTGTGAAAATTGGGCCAATAATCCTCCGCCATATGCAGTCAAAAAGGCGTTGATTACTCGTGTGGCTGAAATGGTTCGAAAGATGCATGAATCAGGTATTAATCATAGGGATTGCTATATTTGCCACTTTTTGCTTCAATTGCCATTTTCTGATCCTGAAAACTTTAAACTGTCTGTCATTGATCTGCACAGAGCTCAGATTCGAGATAAAGTACCGGTCCGTTGGAGAAACAAGGATTTGGTTGCTCTATATTATTCGGTTATGGAAATTGGTCTTACCACTCGAGACTATTTAAGATTTCTTAAAATTTATTTTGGTGGCTTGAAACTGAAAACAATTTTTAAGCAAGAAAGTCAATTACTGGCTACGTTTGAAAGTAAGGCCAAAAAGATTCAGGAAAGAACATTGAGAAAAGGGCTATAAATGGAATTTCAGTTTGGGAAACTGTTAGGTAAGGGAATGGAAAGATCTTGTTATGAGAATCTTGCCAACCCTTCGACCTGCCTGAAAGTTAGCAAAAAAAGTAACTCCAAGCAGACACATAAAGAGGTGAAGTATTTTCGATATTTAGAAAAAAAGGGAATTCATCCATCATTTATGCCAAAGTTCTACGGCTTGTACGAAACCGAAGAAAATTTAGTTCTAGAACAGGAGTTTTTTGGTAGTCACGACAATACTAAAGTTATTGGTTTGAGGGAATTTATAGGCGAAGCTTCAGATGAGCAAATGAATCAATTGGATTCTTGTTTACAGAACGTTAAAGAAGAAATGCTCAGGTTAAATGTTATTGTGACTGATATGAGAACAACTAATTGTTTGGTTATTCTCGAAAATCAGGCGGTCAAAAATTTAGTTATCTTTGACGGGTATGGAGCGCCCGAATTATTCCCAATTGCAGAATACAGCTCCTTTTTTGGAAACAAAAAAATTAATCGGCAATGGGAAAAATTTATGCTGAAATACAATGCGGATATATCACGCTTGAGAAGCTAGTCATTTTCAAGTAACGACTGTTGTTTCGAATCTGAAAGAAATAAAAGAGTCCAGGCTGTTACAAAAGCAAAGAGTGTGGTTCTGTAGAACCAATAACGGTCTGTAAGGCAAACTGCCATCAACGCAACCAATAAGCACATTTTGGCGGGGTCTTTCCAGCTTTTAATAACAAGAGTTGTAATAGTGGTCAGCCAACAGAAGATTTCAAATAACCCTCCAATAGTTAGTGCATTTAAAAAGTCACAGTGAAAGTGTTCCGGGTGGAAATTGGAAACACAAAAAGTGTATCCAGCCTGAACCATGTTTTCATAGGGTTCGCTTCCCCAACCAAAAAATGGAGCGTCCCAGAAAGCAGTCAAAGCCAATTTCCAAAGCTCTATGCGGATTCCCCATGATGAATATGAATTGCCTGAAGAATACTGTTGTAAATCGGAAAGTCCCTGCTGCATTCTACCGGTCATAAATGACAACAAGAGCAACACCATGGCAATCAAAAGAAAAATGCCAGCGTTTCTAAAACGGTTTTCTTTTCGGTAAATCAGAACAAAAGGAATTAAAGCAAGAAAAGGCAAAATGGCTGTCCTAACTTCTGCCACGATGATAGAAGTTAGGGAAACGATGGTACTGACGATGATTAAAATTTTTTCATGTTTGTTGTAAAGCTGTCCCTCCATCAACAAAGAGCCGACACAACAGGCAGTTATAACAGATGTGATGCCAAGAACCTTGTTTTTATTGGAGCCAATGACAGAATTTCCGTCAAAGCCGAAAGTTACTACTTGAATACAAACAGCTAGACAAGCAATTAACAAGGATAGTGAAAGACTCTTTATAACAAATTGCCTACTAGGAGTGTTTGGATAAATTGCGATAAAAATAACACTCATTATTAAGAAGGCGTTGAAAAATTCAATATCCCCAGGGACTCCGCCAAAGAAAAGAATTAAGACAATAAAAGATACAAACCAAGGAATCCAAGGAGAAATGAACGAGAAATAGCCTAGAACATAAGGTGAACAGAATTGCTTATTCAGAGCTTTCTGAACAATGAGAAGAAGACAGAGCAAAAGCAAGATGTATTTAGGTATGTGGGATCCCGTGACAAACAAGAAGCTAGCGCAAAGAGCACAAACAAAAACAGTCAGACCGTTGAGCTTAGTAAGAGAGTTCTGCAAAGATAACATTTTTAAATATGAATATTATTTTCGAGGATTATATCGTTTTTACACTTAAAGATTTTGATTCAGCCATTGAATTTATTTTGATGACTATTTAGGATAGGACGGTAGCGTTTTGTGTAAGGTATAAAACGAAAATGTCTTTTTCTTCTCCAATTGATGTAGTTTATTTGTGGTGTGATGGGAACGATCCTAACTTTCAATGCAGAAAGCAACAACGCATGAAGGAAATGGGATTGCCATGGAATGAGGCAAATTTAGGAGATATTCGCTACATAGATAACAATGAACTGAAGTATTCCTTAAGATCAGTTTATAAGTATTTGCCTTGGGTTAATCACATTTACATTGTCACGGATAACCAATATCCATCATGGTTCAAAGAAAATGATAAAGTGAGCATTGTTGATCATAAAGACATAATCCCATCTGAGTACTTACCTACTTTTAATTCCGTAACAATTGAAAGTTTTATTCATCGTGTTCCAGGTTTGTCCGAAAAATTTTTGTTATTTAACGATGATACATTCATCAACACCCCTTTGAGTCAGTCATTTTTCTTTGAAAATGATCAGCCGATTGTTCGATTGATCAAAGATCAGTCACGTTGGCAATTTTCTTCAATTGAACAAGCTGAAGAAGCTTTAAGATCTGACGAAGTTTCTAGTTTCAGAAAAACACTTATTAATGCATGGCGTTTATTCTCATTAAAACACGGAGTTTCACCGTTTTATGTCTTAGCGCATACTGTTGACGCTTATACCAAACAACAGTTTGCATTTGTGCAAAATTCTTATCCAGAATTAAAGCTGTTAAATAATTGTCCATTTAGAACAGATCATGATATCCAGCGTGTGATCTATCAAATGGAAATGGTTAGAACTTTAGGGTGTCCTTTACGAGAGGTGAAATTACCGTCATTTTTACAGAAACACTTTCCATTTCTGTTCAGAGAATCTCTAGAAACGTTTGAAGGGACCGAGTCCCCGAAAACGTGGAAACGAATAAGAGCTCTCAGCCCGAAAATGTTTTGTTTGAATGCAGCAATTGAGACGAATGCCCAGACTAAAGCAAAGTCCATTCGTCTTTTAGAGGAATTGTTTCCGGATAAGTCCCCAAATGAATTAAGTTAATGAGTGCTTTTGTACGGTGTCTCTTAACAATTGGTCCCACTGATCCCAAATAACATTTGGAGCGTAGTGCTTCATGCTTATTTGGGCATTTTCTCCCAGTCTTTGGCGTACATCGGGGTGATTGATTAAAAATTCCATCGTTTTGGCAAGATCTTCAACAGAATCTTCACATAGTAAGCCATTGACGCCGTGCTGGACCAAAGCTCTTGCTGCAGTACACGACCGACACGCTATAACGGGAAGTCCCATTGACATAGCTTCAGCAAGTGCAATACCAAATCCTTCGCGCACAGAAGGAAAAACAAAAATTGAGGCACTTCTTAGTTTTTCAGGAACATTATCTGTTTCTCCACGCAAAGAAACTACGGAGGAAAGATTTGACTTCTTAATATGTTCAGCAAGCTGCTTGGCAAACTCGGTTTGATCCCATCCCCAAATATCAACACGCCAATTTGGGTATTGAGAGACTAACTTCGCAAAAGCATCAACTATGAAATCTTGACGCTTTTTACCTGAAACTTTGGCAACGTTTATGATGACCGGTTTTCTCTTACTAAATTCAGACCTCTCCTCATATTGAGGTACAACATTGGGGATTGCAACAACCTTTTGATGTGGTAAATATTTTTTAGTCTCCTCAATGAATTCTGGTAGCAATACTTGTACACAAGCGCATCTTTCCAGTGAAGACTTAAACAGATCTTCAAATTCCGGACGATCAAAATAATAAGTAGGGGTACTATGAATCATGGATATAACAGGAACTTTTGTTCCGATAATTTCCATTAAGAGATATGTAATTTCATGTTGAAAAGTAATGATTACATCAGGCTTAGCAACATCTATTGCTTTCGCAATTGAGTGACTTTTAGCTTCTAATTCATATTGATATCTTTTAATTCTTCTTTTTTTTCTGTCTGAAATAAAAAAAGTTTTTAACTTTGCAATTCCTTCGTTGTGGAAAAGTTTTTCATAAATTCCAGCACAACAATTTGTAAAGTGAACCCTCTCATCAAATTTGAAGCCTGGCTCTCCGTCTCTTAAATCATAGGCTAGAGTGAAAACATCGTGCCCTTTTGCAGTTAAAGCGTTAGCCATATCTGCAAATACTTTAGCGGTTCCGCTATAAGCGTTTATCACGCTATCAAAGTTGATGATTGCAATTCTCACGATAGTTTCCCAAATTAACGTAGTATTTCTCTAATTGCCGTGATGACCTCTTCTTGGCTGGGCCAACGATTCTCCTCACCCAACACAACTGCATTAGGATTCCACGGACCAGTGCGCTTCGGGTCTGTTACGCCAATCAAAGTAATTTGTCTAGCCCCAACGGCTGCGGCAACGTGGCTGATGCCGGAATCATTGGCGATAACCAATTGTGCTTCCTTACACAAGGCGGCATAGGTTCCTAGATTCGTAGGCGGCAAGTGCGTGGCGTCAGGGCAAGCAACTTTAGCGTCAGCCGCTTCGTCAGGCGAAGGCAGCACGATCGGTTCAATTCCCAGTTCACGCAAGGGCTTAACAACGCAATTAATGTGCGTCCAATGCTTAATTTTCCCGTGATGAACGCCACGAGCAATCGGGGCGATCAATGCAAATTTTTCAGGGATATGGAACTTTTCAATGAGGTTCTTAGCACCTGCGGTGTGACGGGTAATCAATTTAAGGCCGAGGTCTTTTGTGGGCACAGTCCATGCCGGCTCTTTTCCCCAAGCTTTAATAGCACCGAGTGTTGCGGCAAAGAAGCGTTCCACTTCATGGATATTCTTTTCAGGTTCAGGCACCTTCTGATCCAAAAGTAAGAATCGGCCGTCAGTGGGAAAACCCGCGGCTCTGATGCCGGCTAAGCGGAATTGAAGAGCAGAGCCGAAAGAATTTGGGAAAAGCAGTCCCAAGGGCTTATTTAGTTGTTCCGAGAGGTAATGAAGTCTTTGCAAGTCTTCGCTTACATGACCTTCAATCGGGTCGAAGCGCCATCCCATTCCCAACATCAGGTCTTCGGCAAAGCGTTTGCCGACCAAATAGGGGGTAAAGCCACTGGCTTCTAATAAACGCAATGAGGGAAGGGTCATACAGCAGTCGCCGACATGGTTCGGTAAGCGGCAAACAACAATCGGATTCATAACAGTCTCGTTTTAAAAAGCTGATACAGAAAAGAAAATAATGTCACATTTTACTCGAGTTAAACTCCTAAAATAAAACCAACCGATCAAATTTATTTATGGAGATAAATAGATGAAAAAAATCCTCCAAGTGGCCGCTGCGGGTGCTTTAATGGCGACAATGGGTGTAGCTATCGCTTCAGACTCTATGAATGGTATTCAGTTGTCAGAAAAAGGGCTGACCTTAAGTATTAATGGGACTGCCTCTTTAACCGTTCCTAATGATGAAGCGTTGATGAATTGGTCGGCTATGGCTCAGGCCTCGACTCTTCAAGAAGCAACGTCTCAGGCCGTCAAGGCGATGAATAAGGGCTTATCACAAATTAAAACTGTAAGCGATCAATTACAGTTTGAAACGCAATACATCAATTCTTATCCGGTTTATAGCGAGACAAAGGGCAATCAAACGCCAAAAATCGTTGCCTGGCGTGTGACACAATCTTTACAAGTCATTGCTCCTGATGTGGCCTTAGTGCCTAAGGTCATTGAAAGTGTAAACGGAGAGTTGGCTTTGGACAGTTTGAATTTCAGAGTATCTGATGTGGCCAAGGCAAAATACGACGAATCACTTCATAAATTAGCGGTGGCTGATGCCACGCAACGGGCTGTTTGGATTGCTCAATCTGTCGGAAGCGAAGCGTCTAAGGTGCAATTGCAGTCTTTGCGGTTTAGTGGTGGCGCCAATCCAAGGCCTTTAAATGTGATGATGACGGCCTCAGCAAAGTCAGCCAGAGACGCGGCAGTGATAGCTCCGCAATTAGAGGCCGGAACCAGCGACTTGAATTTAACTGTCAGCGCAGAGGTTCTTATTAAGCGTTAGGCTAAATAAGGTTTAGGTGGTGTGGCTCGTTTGTATGAGGCAGACGGGCCATTTTTTCAGACAATGGAAAAGTGTTACATTCCTTTAACAAAGTGCCAATAAAAATCATTTGCGGTTAACATGAGCAAAAAGCAGAAACTCTCTGCCAATAGCGTACAATTGGCAGTTTGAATTTAGTCACGGAGAACAGACTCATGAATCAAAAGTACCCACACCCCATTTTGGCTCGTGAAGGTTGGCCTTACATCGGTGGTACTTTTCTTTTAGCGCTTTTGTGGACGGCACTGGCTGGATTTGGTTTTGTAGCCGCACTGTTGTGGATATTTTTCATTATTGTCACGCAGTTTTTCCGTGACCCGCCCCGCACAGTTCCGACTATGCCGGAGGCCGTCTTATCGCCTGCTGACGGACAGATTGTGAAGGTTGAAAAAACGATTGATCCGTTTACTAATGAAGAAGCGATTCTGATCAGCGTCTTCATGAATATTTTCAACGTTCACTGCCAACGCTTCCCTGTTAATGGAACTGTTGAAGATGTGCAGTACTATCCGGGCAAATTTTTAAATGCAGATTTAGATAAGGCCAGCACTGAAAATGAACGCAATGCGGTAATCGTTCGTGTGAACGACGGTAACCGTATTACAGTGGTTCAGGTGGCCGGTCTCGTGGCACGCCGTATTCTTTGTTATATCCAAAAGGGTGATCAATTATCCAAGGGCGAACGCTACGGTTTTATCCGTTTTGGCAGTCGTTTGGATGTTTATTTGCCCACGGATGCAACGCCTTGCGTCACTATCGGTGAAAAGGTGCTTGGAACCGAAACCATTTTGGCTAAATTGGCCCCTAAAGCTTAATTGAGCAAGTAAAGAGAGAAAGGTTTAATTATGCGAAAAATTCGTCGTTCTCCTCGAGCAAATATTAAGGAACGTATTAAAGAGGCCCGTGCCCGCAGTATCTATCTTTTGCCTAACTCCTTTACGATGGCATCGATGATTTGTGCTTTCTGGGGTGTTACTCAGGCAATGGCAGGGAAATTTGGCATTGCGGCGGCCACCATTTTCCTTTCCATGCTTTTAGACGGCATGGACGGACGCGTGGCTCGCTTAACGCACACGCAAAGCAGTTTCGGCGAACAGTTTGACTCCATCGCGGACATGACCGCTTTCGGTGTTTGCCCGGCTTTGATTGCATTTGAGTTCGCACTTAAAGATTTCGGGGGATTGGGTTGGGCCGCGGCCTTTATCTTCTGTGCCGGCGCCGGTGTCCGTTTGGCTCGTTTCAATGCCAATATTGGTTTCATTGACAAGGGCTTTTTCCAAGGATTGGCAAGCCCCGCAGGCGCCGCTTTGGTGATGGGTTTTGTCTGGCTCGCGGTTTCCGGTCACCTGACACCCACCTTGACCCAATATATCCCCCATATCACCGCTGTTCTCTGTATCTACGCCGGCGTGACGATGGTTTCCAACGCTCCGTTTTTCAGCGGCAAAAACATGGGTTTTGTTCGTACGATTCCGTTCTGGGTTGTGCTTGTGGCAGCGCTTGCTTTTATTTGCTTCTCCAGCAACCCGTCGTTATCAGCCTTTATCGTTTTCTGCTGCTATGCGGTAAGCGGTTATATCTATCAGTTCTATCTCTGGGTTCGTGGGTTGCCCAACCCGGTGCGTCCGGTCAGAGACGAAAACTAATCGTTTTACGCAAAACAGGGGATGGCTTTTATCAATGAGCTATCCCCTTTTTTCAATAGGGTATTGAAAATGTCTTTTTTATTTGCTCCTGCTCCCATGCCGGTTTTGCCAATTGATGGCGAAACCAATCTCTACTTTCCCATTCATCGCATTTATGGTGTGGCCCGCAACTACGCAGCGGTCAATGCGGCGCTGGGAGAAAAAACACCTCCTAGTATTTTTCTGAAGCCTGCCGATGCGGCTGTCTATGCCGCACCGGATAAAACGTTGGAATTGGATTTCCCCGCGGCCACAGAAGACCTTCAGCATGAAATTGAATTAGTGGTCGCTATCGGCAAGGCCGGTCGCAATATTCCTGTTGAAAATGCCATGGACTATGTATGGGGCTATGCGGCGGGTCTTGATATGACGCGTCGTGACCTTCAGAGAAAAAGCAGCGCCAAGGGCCAACCTTGGGATACCGCAAAAGCTTTTGATGAATCGGCTCCGATGACGGCTCTAAAGCCTGCTTGTCGAACACCCGATAATGAACCGATGAAAGTATGGCTATATGTTAATAATGAAAAGCGTCAAGAAGGCACGACGGCAGAGATGATTTTGACGGTGCCAGAAATCATCAGTTACTTATCGACCCTTTATGAATTAAAGCCTGGAGACTTGATCATGACAGGAACGCCGGCGGGCATCGGCACTGTTCACCCCGGTGATGTTTTAGAAGGCGGAGTGCAGGGTGTCGGTGTTTTGAAAGTGAAATTTAAAGGGGAGTGATCAGCATGGCCATCACAGCTCAAGAAGGTAAAAAGATGATGCAAGAATTGGGAGATAAACTTCTTATTCTTGATGTCAGACATGCTCATGAATACGAGTGGGGGCATATCCCCGGAGCTGTATTGCTTGATAATGATGATATTGAAGAGGGAGTGAGGCCAGAATCTTTACCGGAGGATTTGGATCACCCGATTATCATCTATTGTCGATCTGGCGTTCGCAGTCACTATGCCATGCTCAAACTTCAGGCTGCTGGCTACACCCATGTTTATGATATGGGCGGCATCATCGATTGGCCTTATGAAATAGAAAAATAATATTCAAAAGACTCTAAAGTCCTGCTTTGAATATCTTTGTTATAAACATGTATTCAAAGCAGGCTTTTTAATTAGGAAACTCAATTCCGAATTTCTTTTGTATTTCGCGTTTTTGATTTTGCTCTAAAGCTCGACGATGAGGAATATACCAATCAACAAATAATTGGACTCTTTTCAGGCGAGAAGCTTCTCGGGCAATGCACACATAATTTTGATGTCTAGGCAAATGCCATTTTTTGAAAATAGGAACCAGTTTTCCTTCCATGAGTTCTTGATAGCAATGATGCAGGGGAATATCAATAGCAATACCGCCACCCTCAATGGCTGCAGCTTTTACCGAAAGGATGTTATTGAAACGAATGGTGCTGTGCCACTTGCATCGAATTTTCTCGTTATGGTATTCCAAAAACTCAGCGCGCTCCCTTTGTTTGCCACAAAATAAGAACCCTGCATGTCTAAAAAGGTCATTGGGGTGTTTTGGAGTGCCGTAAATACTCAAATATCTTGGGGATGCACAAGAAATAAAAATAGCATCAGTCACCCAATACTCGAGGAGATTGAGTTTCCCAGTCGGTCCATAGCTGAAACAGACATCTGCTTGTCCATTTAGCCAGTTTTCGGGGTCATTATCAGTGAATACATCAAAGCTAATTTTCGGATAGTTTTGTTGGAATTCAATTAGATGAGGAACAATTTGACCTTGCATGAATCCAGGCATAGAACCAAGACGGATGATACCTTCGGGGAAATCATCCTGTACAAACATGGTGTTAAACGCTTTATTAAAACTGACAATTGAGGGAGCTAGGCGCTTTTGTGCCTCGAGTGCAAAAAGCGTAGGTTCAATTAACTTCCCTTTTCTTTCAAACAGCTTTCGGTTAAGTTCCAACTCTAAACTAGAAATCCTTCTCGAAAGATCTGAACGGCTAATGCGGTGCTGTTCTGCCACTCGAATTATTGACTTATTTTCAATTACTTGAAAAACCAACTCCCAAGTGACTAAATGAGATCTGTTTTGTTGCAACGGATTTGCATAACCGTTCATTTTTGTTCCTTTTTGTAATACCTATATTCGTTTATTTTCTGCACGCAAATTGCTGTCTCTATCGGTTTGATGTGCCAGTTTAGTTAAGTTGTATCGAGATTTCTAATGAATAGAACATATATTGAACGAATATTCGTGTTTATTTTGCACGTATATAAAAATCTGTATTTCTATACTCGCTCTCGGTTTTTCCACATAAAACCTTCCTAAGGAGAGATGCAAATGGTTTTATTAGGCTTAGTGATTGTCATTGCGACATTCGCATTGATAATTAAAAATTACGAAGTCAGGCTTGTTCTGGCCATTTCCGGAGCTTTGATGGCTCTCATTGGTGGAGATATTGTTTTTGCACTCAATGAGTTTGTAAAAACAATGACAGCTGCAGTCGTTCCAACAATTTGTGCAGTGCTGGGCTTTTCGTACGTTATGAGTTATACGAAATGTTCAGATCATTTGGTTGTTGCATTAACAAATTTGCTCCGCCATGTTCCGATTATTATCGTCCCGGCTACCGTTGTAGTAACTTGGCTGCTGAGTATTGCTTTACCTTCTGCAGCTGGTATTGCAGCGGCGGTCGGCGCTTTGTTGATCCCGATGTTGTTAGCCTTGGGTGTGCGACCCGCAATGGCAGCTTCTGCGGTGTACTTGGGCACTTGGGGTAATGTCATTTCTCCGGGGATGGCACTTAACCCAATGTTGGCAGATATTGCTCAAGTGGACGTTATGACCGTCATTGCACGCATTATTCCGTGTTCTTTTGTTGGTTTAGCTGTTGCAACAGTTGGTTTAACTCTTATTTCAATTTTCTTTAAAGAAGGGGTAGGTTCAACCAAATCCTCGGTGGTTGCCGTAGATTCAAACTTCAAGGTGAACTATCTCTATGCGATTATTCCGGTTATTCCGTTAGTACTCTTAGTTTTGGGTTCTAAGCAAATTGCTTTGATTCCCTATATCGATGTTCCGCATTCCATGATCATCGGTACGGTTTTAGGTATGGTTGTTACTCGTAAGAGCCCGGCGGAGGCTGTGAAGAAGTTTTTCCGTGGAGCCGGTGACGGATACTGCGATGTCATCGGTTTGATGTGTGCCGCAGCTATGTTCTGTGGTGGTATGAAAGTCATTGGATTAACGGACTATCTGGTTGCTGTTATGAAAGACTCCCAAGCGATTGCACAACTTACGGCCGCCGCAGGCCCCTATTTTATGGCAATGGTCTCTGGTTCCGGAAACGCAGCTTCGCTGGCATTCTATGGTTCAGTTGTTCCTCATGCCCCAGATATGGGTTATGGAATTATTGAATTGGGTTCCGTTGCTCAAATCGCAGCCGGTTTAGGTCGAACGATGTCGCCGGTGGCTGCTGCTGCCATTATTTGTGCCAAATTTGCTGGCATAAATCCCATGGAAATTGCCAAGCGGAATGCTCTTCCGACATTATTAGCTTTGATTGCTATCACGTTGATGTTGCTTTAATCATTTGACTGGAGAAAATTATGTATTTAGGAGAAATGTGTTGGCAAGAAGCTTCGGAAGTGATGGCTGATTCCCAAAATGTTTTTGTTATTCCTGTGGGTTCAACCGAACAGCATGGTTGTGTTGGTCCTTTGGGAACGGACTGGTTAATTCCGCAAGAGTTAGCCCGTCGTGTGTCAGATATGGATCATGTGGTCATTTGCCCGCCACTTTGTTATGGAGTTGCTCCCCAACATATAAATTTTCCAGGTAGTGTTGATCTCGGTGTTGATACTATGAGTCAAGTAGTGGAAAAAATGCTTTTCTGTTGGTATCGCCACGGAGCTAGACGTTTTGTATTTTTAAACGGTCATGGAGGAAATAGCCCAGCGTTTGAACAAGCTGGTTTAAAAATTTACCGTATGGGCGGTATTGTTTCTGTTATTAATTGGTGGAGCTTAGCTCCTCAACTTAATTCCAAATGGGTAACAGGTCATGGGGATGCTCAGGAAGTATCCGCTATCATGGCTTTTAGACCAGAACTTATCAAGGAAAAGTATCTAAAAGACAATGAGGTTTTCCCCATCACTGAAGAAATCATTCCTTACCATATGAATCAGGCTCGTTTTAAAGGAACAACCGTTAGGATCATCCGGGAAATACGTGATACAGTGAGTACCGGTGGTTTTGGTGGCTTGGAAGCAAAAGACGCATCAGCACAATGGGGCAAAGAAATGTTGTCAGCGGTTGGTGATTGGATCCAAGCATTTATTCCGGAGTTTAGGAAAATTAAATTACCGGAAAACAGGACACTAAGTCACTAGTCTTTAAGTAACCATAAAGAAACGGGTTTGAGATGGCTTCAAACCCGTTTCTTGATTCTGATACTGATAAAAACAAACGGGGTTGCCCAAGAAGTCAACCCCGTTGATGCATTTAAGCTTTTAAACTTAAAAATTAAGCCATTGCCTTGATAGCAGCGGCCAAGCGGCTCTTATGACGAGCAGCGGCGTTCTTGTGCAAAACATTCTTGCCGGCCATCGTGTCGATGATCTTTTGAGCCTTCACGAAAGCTTCAGAAGCAGCGGCCTTGTCGCCGGCCACAACCAATTTACGCACAGCCTTGATGGCGGTACGGTATTGAGAACGTTGAGCAGAAAGGTGCTGGTTGCGCGCAACAGCTTGACGGGCGCGCTTACGAGCTTGTTTGGTATTAGCCATTGTTTAGTTCCTTGCCTTATATAAAAAGTTACGGCTGTTAATTACAGCCGCTTTCAAAGGCATTGAGCATTGAAATACGCTTGCAGCACAAAGTCGGAAGCGGCTGGTGAATCAGTTCATTCCCAACGGATTTTTACGGTTCTTTCGGGCATGAGTACACGTCCACGAAGAACACTCCCTTGGAAAAGTCCCAAAGTTTAGCAAAAACTTTTAAACCTCTCAAGCGTTTAATGAAGTTTTTGCTCAAGATCGAATACAATGCACAGAATATTTTGGGAATTTGAAGATGAGTTTAATCAAAGCAGCCGCCACAGTCTCCTCTTTGACACTTTTATCACGTATAACAGGTGTTGTACGCGATATGCTGATTGCGCGTTATTTCGGTTCAAGTGCAGCAACCGACGCTTTCTATGTCGCCTTCCGCTTACCCAATATGTTGAGGCGTTTATTTGCCGAAGGCGCGTTTCAGCAAGCATTTGTCCCTATGCTCTCCGATGTTAAGGCGACAAAAAGTGAGACGGAAGTTAGAAGTTTTATTGATAAAGTCTTTAGTCTTCTTGCCAGTGTTCTTGTTCTGACCAGTATCCTCGGTGTCTTAATCGCACCGGTTTTGGTCTGGTTGATTGCGGGCGGTTTGGCTGAAAATCCGCAAGGTTTTGATCTGGCTACCCAGATGACGCGCTGGATGTTTCCTTATATCTTCTTTATGAGTCTGGTGGCGATGAGCGCGGGCGTTCTTAATACTTGGAAGCACTTTGCCATTCCCGCCTTCACTCCGGTTTTATTAAATCTGTCTTTTATCGCATTCACATTGCTTTTGACACCGCACTTGGAGGAGCCAATTTTTGCGCTTGCCGCGGCTGTGATTGTGGGGGGCGTGCTGCAGTTGGGAATTCAGATTCCTTCCTTGATGAAATTGGGGGTCTTGCCTCGTCCCGTTAATCCATTAAAGGCGGCGAAAGACGCCTCCGTCATTCGGGTGATGAAACTGATGATTCCCGCGCTCTTTGGTGTCGGAGTTGCCCAGCTTTCTCTTTTGATCAACACCAATATTGCCTCTCGCTTAGGAACAGGGTCGGTGACGTGGCTTTCCTTTGCGGACCGTCTGATGGAATTTCCGACTGCTCTTCTCGGTGTTGCTCTGGGATCGGTGCTGTTGCCGAGCCTTTCTGCCGCGTTTGCCAAAAACGACCTTACCCGCTATAACGCTTTGCTTGATAACGGTTTAAGACTCGTTGTCCTTTTGGCGATCCCGGCAGCGGTTGGTCTAGGTTTGATGGCCGAAGCGCTGGTAGCCTTTTTATATCAAGGGAAAAACTTCTTGGTCTTTGACGTCCATCAAACAAGCCTCGCGGTGATGGGGTACTCGTTTGGATTATTAGGGCTTATTGCCATCAAAATTTTGGCTCCCGCCTTTTATGCGAGAAAAGATATTCGCACGCCTGTTAAGGTGGCAGCGGTGAGTCTGGTGTGTGTGCAGCTTTGCAACATCGCGTTTGTTCCTATTTTTGCCCACGCGGGATTGGCGCTTTCAGTCGGCGTGGGTAGTTGTGTTAATGCGCTGACTCTATTGGTTATTTTGATTCGTCGTGGACAATATAAGCCTATTTCAGGGTGGCTGATGTGGTGCGTGAGAATTGTTGTGGCAACCGTGGCAATGGGTGCCACTATTGCGTTTTTGCAACAGGGAGTGGATTGGGCCGGTATGCAAAGTGAATGGTTAAAACGTGCCGGTCTCGTCTTCCTTTACATAGCCGCGGCCCTTGTTGTTTATTTCGGATTACTTATTGTGATGGGCTTACGCCCTCGTCACTTAAAGCCCCGCTATGACATTTGAGGAGAGTCTTCGTCTCTATCAAAGGGCATGCATTCGGGCCACTGAATAAGCTCATCGTGGTCCGTTGTATCAATGGCGGCGGGGCCGGTTTCTGCAGTGTTGACGGCAAAATTAAGCTTGGCGTAGACATTAGCCAAATCATCAAGGAGGATCTCTTCTGGATCCAGTCTTTCATCTTCCAAGCGTTCTACCGTTTCAGATAACGCTTCGAGCGCGTCACTTAAGGCATCAATGAGCCATTGGCGATCAACAGACATTTTTTTGTTCCCAGTCGTTAAAAATCCCCAAAAAACAATGGGATCTCTTTAAAATGCGACAAGTATACGTGAATCATTATCGACAATGATTCCAGATAGTGATGGTTTTATATATGAGACCCGTTGTGATTGACTCAAAAGACTTCAAACAATGGGTTTAGGAGCCGGCAAATGAAGAGTTTTTCTAAAAAAGCATTGGTATTAGGTGTGATGCTCGCGGTGGGGGCTGCGGCTCAGGCGGCCTATTTGGGGCAATTGCAGGTAACCAGCCAGGCCAGTCAGAATTTTCAGGCGACTTTTTTAGTTCATGACGTATCGCCCACCGGCTCATCGCTGACGGCGCGATTGGCTCCCGCGGAAACCTATTCTAAATACGGTATTACGATGCCCGAGACCGCCAAGGGTCTTAACTTGGCATTAATCAATAAGTCTCCTTTAACGCTTCGAATTTCTTCTAATCGCCCGGCAGTTGAGCGCGCGTTCCCGTTATTAGTTGAATTAAACGAAGGCGGGCATGTTACGGTTCGTCAATACAATATTCATATTGGCGCGACAGGCAGTGTTGAACCGGTAGAAGTGGTCTCGATGGCGGCCGCCCCAATCACCGCTGCCACCCCCGTGGCAAAGAGCGCTCCTGAGTCTAAACCCGCAGTAAAAACCGCTTCTGCGGCTAAGGCTTCTGTTCCGGCTTCTGCGACCAAGACTGAAATGACGCCACTTGAGCGCATGCAGGCAAAAAATTATGACTTAAGTAAACCCGTTCTTGTAGAAGCCGGTTACACTCCGTGGTCGTTGGGGGTTCTCTATCAAAAGCGCTACCCCAACGCAAGTGTTAATCAAGTGTTGGTTGCTTTGGCCATTCACAATCCGGAAGCCTTCCCTGCCGGCAATGTCAGGCAATTAAAGGCGGGCGCTAAAGTGACGGCACCGTCAGCGTCTTTGGTTCAATCCATTAATGCTCAGACGGCTCGAGAAATCGTTCAAAAGGGTTTGAGTATTGAAGAAGTCGCCCAACGTCCGGCTCCCATTAAAGAGGTCAAACAAGAGGCTCCAAAACACAAGAAACCGTTGCCCTTTATCCAAACAGCACCGGTTAAGCATTTGCCGGTGACCAAAGAAGAGATTCAAAGTGATGTGAAGGCGGCCGAACCCGCACCGGCAACGCCTGCTCCTCAAAATGGTGATTTGGCGGCTACGGATAAGGCTCAGCAGCCGGCGGAAAATGTTCCCGCCACTTCGCAAGCTCCTTTAGAGGCAACGCCTGAAAATACAGCTCCTGCCTTGCAGCCCGATGAAGCTCAAGAGAGTGTGTCGCCTCAGGAAGCAATGCCGACATTAGAAATCATGACTGAAGAAGAGGTGCCTGTTGAGGAAGAGTCAACCTCTTGGTTCTGGTACCTGTTGATTGTCTTGATGTTGGGTGCTGCGGGCTTTATCTATTGGCGCACGAAGCAAGGCCGCTATGTGGATTTCCAATCCTTCAAGCGAGTGATGAATAAGGGTAAGGCTCCTGTTCATGAAGAGCCGACGATCCGTCAGGCTCCCCAGGCACCGCGTGCCGCTAAGCCGTCCGCGCCCACCAGTTCCTTTGAAAGTGTGAGCCATGCGCCTGTGCGTGAAGAGCCCCGTGTTGAAGCGCGTCCAGCAGTGCAGCCTGCTTCAGTAGCGCCGACAGCAACAGTTGCTACCGCACAAAAGCCTGCTAGCCAACAAGCGGCAAGTGCTAATGTGTTTGATTTGGTCGCCGATGACGAACCGGTGCAAGTTCAGCCGACGCCGGCTCAAGCAGAGCAGAAGGTAGCCGCTACTGATGATCACGGCATGAAGGATTCGCTTGACATGGCTCGCTCATTTATCTCCATCGGAGCGAAGAATGAAGCCATCGCCTTGTTGCAAGAAGTGCTTCAAAAAGGCAGTCCTGCCGATAAGGCACAAGCCGAAGCCCTTTTAAAGCAAGTTCATGAGCGTGCCTGATGCGAATTGCTTTAGGCATTCAATATAACGGTTCGGCATTTTGCGGTTGGCAAACCCAGCCCGATATGCCGAACGTTCAAGACACATTGGAATCGGCACTGAAAACATTCGCGACAGTGCCGATTTCGACTATCTGCGCCGGGCGCACCGATACGGGAGTGCACGCCACGCATCAAGTGGTGGATTTTGAAGCGCCTGTCGCAAGACCCCTTACCGCATGGGTGCGGGGTGTGAACACCTTTTTGCCGCCAACTGTGGCTGTGCGCTGGGCTTGCGAAGTGCCTGATGACTTTTCGGCTCGCTTTAGTGCCACGGAGCGTACCTATGAATATTGGCTTTTAAATGATCCAGAGAGATCCCCGTTGATGGAGGGGCTCGTCGGTTGGGTCTTTAGACCTTGTGACGAAACAAAAATGCAAGAGGCGGCTCAATGTCTTTTAGGCGAGCACGATTTCACGAGTTTTAGAGCCTCAGAGTGTCAGGCAAAAAGCCCCATCAGAACAATCCATGAAGTAACAGTTAAGCGTTGTGGCAACATGATCGGCATTCGACTGCGAGCCAATGCGTTTTTGCACCATATGGTTCGAAATATCGTTGGCAGTTTGGTTTATGTCGGTACGGGAAAGCAAAGCGTACAGTGGTTCAACGATGTTTTAGAAGCGCGTGACCGCACGGTCGCCGCCCCCACGTTTGCCGCGGGAGGGCTTTATCTGGTTGGGGTGAAGTACCCGAACGTTCCCCAATTGCCCGGTTATAGTCCGACACCTTGGTCGCAATTGATGGGTGAATAAAACGCAATAAAATCAAATTGTTAACATGGAAAATATACAAAAAATCAGTGCTGTCTGAAATAAATTCTGGTATATGGGATCAAATTCTAGCTAGGTTTCTCAGGGGAAATTGAGAGAGGGTGCTGGGGTTGTGGTACTCTAAAAGCGCCTAAAGTTCAAAAGACCGCCCCAGCATGAAACGCGCCACTACATCATTATTTGCCCAATTAATCCAAAAACTGCCTCGAGCAGCCTTTCAAGCAATCGTCAGCAAGTACCAGGCTGATGCGCACGCAAAAGGAATCACCACATGGGATCTATTGGTCGCCATGTTGTTTGCTCAAATGGCCGGCGCCTCTTCACTTAGAGAAATCGAAATAGGCCTCAAAGACAGTATTGGGAAAATCTTTCACTGCGGAGCCAGAGCGTTGAGCAAATCAACACTGTCTTATGCCATTGAATAAGGTATTTCGAGATTTTTATTTCGAAGCCTTAAGCGTTTTTGATCAACACATCCGTCAAAGTAGAGGACGCAAACTCTCGCTGAAGTTCTCCAAACCGGTTTATAGCTTGGATTCGACGCTGATCACACTGTGTCTGAGTTTATTCAATTGGGCTCAGTACAGGCGTCACAAGGGCGGCATTAAGGTTCATACAATCCTAAACAACGATACTCTGTTACCCGAAGTCATGGTAATGACTGACGGCAAAGTTAGTGATATCGCCTTAGCTCGGTCACTGCAACTACCCACCAATCAATGCATTCTCATCATGGACAGGGGATACTCGGATTATGAGTTTTTTGCTCAGCTTGATGATCAAACAACCACCTTTGTCACACGCCTCAAAGAGGGGGCAGTCACAACATCTTTGAAAAAGGGAGTCATCAAAGAGTTTGACGGTCAAGATGAAAAGCGGGGTGACTACTGCATTCAGTTTGTTGGACAGCTGGTCAATGAAAAGGTCAAACAAAAGAACTTCCGCTTAGTTCAATGGTATGACGCAGAAGCGGGTCGCTGGTTTGACTTTGTGACTAATGATTGGGAACACTCAGCCAAAGACATCGCCTGGCTTTACAGGGATCGCTGGGAGATTGAGAAATTTTTCCGACGCTTAAAACAAAACCTCAAAATCAAAAGTTTTGTGGGTACCAGTCAAAATGCTGTGCTCGTTCAGATTTGGACAGCTGCTATAGCTTTGCTGCTCTTGGAAGTGCTTAGAGCGGCCTCATCGTATCGGTGGGGATTTTCGATTCTGGCTTGGTATATCCGATTGAGTTTTCTCACTCACCGAGAATTAGCCGACTGGTTAAATAATCCGCCCACTGTGAATTGGATAGATACCTCACCACCAGAACAATTACGGCTATTCTGATTTTTGAAGGGGCATGTTTTCGCAATGAGCTCTAGAATCTCTTTAACCTATTGATTCTTATAGGGCTCTTTTTTAATGCACAATTTATTTTGGACAGCACCGGTGGAGGATGATCTTTTGCATGGTCTTGACGAGTGGATTCAATGAAAATATGGCTAGCAAAATTTTGCCAGAAATAAGTTAATTGGAAATGGATTAGAGGGGAAATCTTGCTAGTGGAGGAAATGAGAGCATTGAACGCAATATCAGCGTAAGTTTCGAGCAAGATAACCGAATAGCATGCTCGGAGATATACCGGTTGCAATGTCCACGTAAACAAAATCCATTCCCGCCTTTTGGGCACATAAACCGTCAGTTTTAGGATTGTCTCCGATGAAAACAGCTTCTTGTGGTTCGATTCGGTGTTTTTTTAATGCCAGCTCCAGCATTGTGATTTCGGGTTTGCCCATGATTTGATAGCGTATTGTTGGTACGGCGCTTTTCAGTGCGGCTAACACGCAGCCGGTTTCTGCGTATAAGTGGGACTCGCCCGGGTACGTAAAGTCCGGATTGGCACAAACAAATGAAACACCTCTGGCTGCTAAGTTGATGAGCACTTCAAACTCTCTAAATTTCAGTTCAGAGTCTGAACAAAGAACGACTTTTTGAGCCTTACACCAATCTCCTCTATCAAGAATATTTAAACCTTGCATTTGAGCAAACTTTTTTAATTCTTTATTGGCGCTAAGCGCAATGGGTTTATCAAAATTTTGCGAGCAAAGATAGTTGATGGACTGAACGCCAGCAAGAAAAATATGTTGATTGTCAATATTCAATCCTCGCTTTCTAAAATATGTCGCCAAAGAATTAACAGTGAAACGAGAATTGTTTGAAAGAAAAACGAAGGGGCGGCAGTTGAAAAACTCCACAGCGCCCGGGCTTATTTGTCTATCAACAAGAACCACTCCATCAATGTCAGAGATGATGAGTTTTGCTTGATGAATCTTTTCTGCGTACTGCTTAAGCTTTTCTTCTGTATATAACAATTGCTTTCTCCACAATATTGTTTTATGAGTTAAAGCCAGAACTTTCTGTTTTTTTCTAAAAAGCGCTCGCTATGCACATAAAAATTTTGTTTTTGGATGGTGATGACGTTATATTCTGGCGTTTCATCATTGCCCGGGATTTGCCATTGACCTCCCTCGCCTTTGGGAGAGTCATTCATTTCGACCTGGTGGGCTAAACTGCGAACAATGACAAATGGAATTCCTCTCCAGGATCCTTCAATGGGTCTATGAAGATGTCCCATAAAAAGACACCTTATCTGAGAACGATGTTTTTCGATAACACTCTGTAAATAAATGGGATCTTGCAATCGGATGGGGTCCATCGATGGTACACCAAGGCAAAGCGGCGGGTGATGTAAAAAGAGGTAAATGTGGCGGTCAGCGTTTTCTGTAAGTCTCCTATCAAGATCCTGCGCTCTTTCTATCGGAAAAGCTCCGCTGTGACCGACGCCGCCCGTTGAATCCAAAAAAATAAAACAATGTTTTTCGCTGCGGATTTCTTTACCTAACCAAATTCCCTTTTTTAAGTCTTGAATTTTCCCATCGAAAATCGGAAAAATATCATCGATCAATTTCGGATTGTCGTGGTTGCCCGGGATGATAATCACGGGGATAGAAAAATTTTCGAAGATAGATGAGAGATCTTCATAGGCGCTTTTTTCACCATAGTTGGCAAGATCACCGGTAATGACTAAAAAATTGGCGTCTTTGTGAAATTGTTGGACATGGCGGAGAGCTTTTACCAATCGATCGGCAGGATTTATTCCATATAAAAGATCCGATCGGTTTTTGCATAAATGCAGATCAGAAAAATGTAAGAATTTCATAAGTATCCAAAATCGGAAGGTTTTTGAGAAAACCTTCCGTAAATCAAAGGATTACAACAAAGCCTGAACGCGTTTTGCTGCTTGGTGCATGCAGGTTTCAGGACTAATTTCCCCGCTCACCATCCGTTGTTGTTCATCTCTCATGACATCCATGATTTTGAGCATGTTGTCACCAGGGAAGGCATACCAACGGAAGATGGAAGGTATCTGAGCTAAAGAAGTTCGGTAGTTTGGATGAGAGTTGTAGAAATCTTTGAGCAGTTCCACTCCTTTTTCGTGCATCGGCATATAGCCTGAGAGGGAAACTTGAATCGCCGTTCCTTCGGCGCTGGCGGCAAACATGGCATATTCGAAGGCAGCGCGAGCTTTCTTGGGGTCTTTCGTTAGGATCAAGGCTGCGTTACCTCCGCAGGGGATTTTTCGTTGTCCCTTGTTGTTGAGAGGAAAGAGAGCTGTTTTAATAGCCATGCCTTTGGTTTTGTCTTCAATGGTTTTTAAGTATCCTGTTGTGGCGCAGTAAAAACCGACGCGTCCGGCGCAGAAGGCTTGTTCTGCCTGGGCATGAGTCCAATTTTTCATTCCGCCTTCATCAATGAATCGTCTGAAGAGCTTGGCGGCCCTAATACCTTGCTCATTATCGAACACTACTTTCTTTTCAGACGCATCCATCATTGTGCCGCCTTCGGAATAAATCAAGGCTTGTAACATCCAGTTGCCAGTGTTTAGATAATCGTAATACATGCCGCTGTAGTCATTACCCAGCTTGTGAACTTGTTTGCAGGCGGCGAGCACACCTTCCCATGTATCGATGGACTTTAAATTCACATTGGCTTTTTTGAGTAAATCTTCGTTGTAGTACAAAATCGGCGTGCTGACAGCAAAAGGAATGGAAAATTGGTGTCCGTTGTAATCACCCAAGGCCATCATGGCGGGGAAGTAACCGTGAGGTTCGCTCCAGCGAGGATCGGCTTTGACCCATGGAGTCATGTCCCAGGCAGTGCCGTTATCAACATATTGTCTGACTTGATCAATGCCTTGGAAGGATAAATCAGGGGGATTACCTTGGGTCAGCCCTGATTTGGTTCGTTGAGCCAGGCCGTCATAGTCTTGATAGGGGCGTTCCAATTTAATTTTAATGTTGGGGTGAAGCTTATTGAATTTTTCAATAATTTTTTGATGAATTGGCCTAAACACTTTCCCATAGGCGTGGGCTAAGGTGATTTCGACTTGTTCATCATCTGCCAAAGCCGCCAGTGGAAAAGAACTGGCAACCAATACGGAGGTGCCAGACCACAACATTTTTCGGCGTGTCAAATTCATAGATTTCTCCTAAAAAGCAACCATTCGGCAGAGTTATTTCATGCCGTTGGTCATAAAGCCCTTAATAAAGCGTTGTCTTAACAGCAGAAAACCGATCATCAACGGAGCCACAGTCATGGCTGCTGAGGCCATCATCGGCCCCACATCATTGCCGCTTTCGTTGGAAGCGAAAATGGAGACACCCACTGGTGGCGTGGTTCGTTCGATATCCGTGATGCTGATCAGTGGCCAGAAAAAGTCATTCCAATGTGTCAAGATGGACAAAATGGCAAATACAGCGATAGAGGGCCATATCTGAGGTACTAGGATTCGCCATAGCGTGTACCACTGACTGGCGCCGTCCATTCTTGCCGCGTCAATTAGATCTTGAGGTATTCCTTGAAAGCTTTGTCGCAAAAGAAAGATCCCGAACGCACTTGTCGAAAATGGGATGATAAGGACAGCGAACGTATCCAGGAGATTGAGTTCACCGAAAACCAAAAACAGCGGAATGGCGACAACTTGAGGTGGAATTAAAAGTGCAGAGAGCACAAGCAAAAACATGGCTCTTTGAAGCCGAAAGTGTTTTCTAGCCAATACGTACGCGGTAGGAATAACTGTTAAGCATTGTATGGCTAGAATGCAAACAGTCACGATAAGACCGTTTCTAATGAAAAGTCTCATTTCTCCCTGAACGTATGCTTCAGCATAATTTGCCCAATCCCAAACTTGGGGCAAGAGCGTCAAGGTGGGCGCATAAATTTCATTTTCAGGTTTCACTGACAGACTCAGCATCCAGATAAAAGGCAAGATCACAAAAAAGGCGCCGATAGCTAAAACCGCATTGATAGCAATTTTTTTCATTCTGATGTTCCTCAATAGCCGTAGTGAATTTTGTGATCAATGCTCTGGACAACCCATACGGTCAGGGCAATCATGACGAAGAGATACAGTGTGGCGATAGAGGACGACAGCCCGCTTCTAAAGAATGTGAAGCCTTCCTGATACATCGTAAATAACAGAATTTCACTCGCTTTGTTTGGACCGCCGCCGGTGAGAGCTTTAACTAAATCAAATGTTTGAAAAGTTCTGATTACGGTAATAACAAAAATAAATATGGATGTTGAGCCGAGAAGCGGCCATGTGATTTGGGTAAAACGACTCCAGCCGTTCGCACCGTCTATTCTTGCAGCCTCGTACAAAGAAGAAGGGATCTGAAGTAGGCCGGATAAAAAGACCAGTGTGTAGTAGCCTACTGACTGCCAAATAGAAATGACGGCGATGGTGATTAACACTAAATCAGGGTCGTTGAGCCAATTGATTTCCAACGTGGAGCCAAAGAATCGGATAATGTGAGCCGAAAGCCCCAATGTTGGGTGAAGGAGGTACTCCCAAACAACACCCATGGCGACAAGCGAGGCGGTTGTCGGCAGAAAATACAATGATTGCCAAAGAGGGGACCATTTTCCAGAGGCGTTCATCGCCAAAGCCAATCCCAACGCTACAATGAATGAGACGGGCACAACGAGAACAGTCAAGTACAGTGTGTTATTGACGCTGATCCAAAAGTTTTGATCATTAAATAAAGTTAAATAATTTTTAAGCCCGATGAAGTGCACGGGGGCGTTACTGCCGATTGCCCAGTCGGTAAGACTCAAAACCACGGTGCAGAAAGCGGGAATAAGGAAAAATAAAATCAAGAGAACGATGCCTGGTAAAAGAAAGGCGCAGGAAGACAAACCAAAATTATTTTTCATAAGAACGCCTCCGTACGAACTCTGTTACCCTCTTTGTCGAAAAAGAGCGCATCATTCCATTCAAATACAATCGGTACGTTTTCACCTTCTTTGAAACTAAAACGTCTGTATCGATCAGTGACGGCAGAGCGGATTGAGAAAGTCTCGTCACCAACAGAAAATTTCAATAACGATTCACTGCCTACCTCCTCTGCTTGAGAAAACTCGGCCATCAAATCAGGCTGTTGACCTTGAGGGCAGATATGAATGGCCTCAGGCCTAAAGGCAACTTTTTTAGCCTTTTGTTTCAGCAGATCCAGTTGTTTCAAGTTGGGGGCGGTTAAGTTTTTATGAATGCCGGCGACTTGCAGGCTATAGTCTTTAAAAACGCAATTAAATACATTGATTTTTGGTTGACCAAGAAATTCGGCGGTAAAAAGATTGGCTGGATTGTCGTATAGTTCTAATGGGGTTCCAACTTGCTGAATTTTCCCCCCGTTGAGCAATACAATCCGATCCGACATAGTCATGGCTTCAACCTGATCATGGGTGACATAGAGAAATGTCCCTTTTGTTTGATGATGCAGATTCGAGATTTCCATGCGTGTCTGCATGCGGAGTTTGGCATCGAGATTGGAAAGGGGCTCGTCCATCAAAAAGAGCTTGGGATTGCGAATCAGAGCCCGTGCGAGAGCCACTCTTTGTTTCTGTCCACCCGAAAGTTCCCCGGGTTTACGCTGCAGTAAACCATCCAGTCTTAAGCTTTTGGCAACTTGAGGGACTTTTTGAGAAATATCTTGTTCCAATGCCTGAGCAGTGGATGTAAATCGTCCGAACAGCGGAATGCGGGTGACTGCCGGTGCTCTCATTCTCAGAGGAAAGGCGATATTTTCGTAAACGGATTTATGGGGGTAGAGCGCATAGGACTGAAAGACCATGGAAATATCACGCTCTGAGGGTTCAAGATCGGTAATATCTCGATTGTTTAAATTGATGCAGCCGTGATCGGCTTTTTCCAACCCGGCGATTATCCTCAATAACGTCGTTTTTCCACAACCCGAAGGCCCCAAAAGACTGACAAATTCACCATCGGCGACTTCAAAGGAAATATGTTCCAGGACTATGTTTTGAGCAAAAGACTTTTGAATATTTTTAACACTCAGCATCGCTAACCTCATCAATTTGGTAACTCCACAAAGCCCTTGTGCTGCTCGAGAGCGCTATTGCGCCGGCGGCTAAAACTTCATGAATTTCTTGTTCTTTTTTTATCAATCCGGCGGCAATGACGGGAATATGGGTGATTGACGAGATTTGACCGATTTGTCTGAATAAAAGACCAGGCATCATTTCAATAAAATTCGGCTCAATGGCGTTTGCGTTATCCAAGGCGGAAATCACGGCTTGTGTGTCGATGGCGAAAAATTGAAATACGGTTAACAATCCTCGTTCATGGGCCCGCTGTAACAGCGCTTTTTTTGTGGAAACAATTCCGTCGGGTAAGACAAGATCGGCTAAATAATCGATGCCAGCCGGATCTTTCCCGAGCCCATGGATGAGCTCTGGATGAATAAAAACTGTTCGTTCTGTCGCATGCAGACGCCGAACAAGTTCGGGTAAACGAAGAATGTGACCGCCCATGAGTGCAACGACCGGAGCATCGCTTTGCATCGCGAAATTTAAATCGTCGTCGTTTCTGACCGCGGCTATAACAGGTCTATTGGAAAAAATATTTTTGAGCTTCTCGGATCGAGCGAGAAAGGCTGTTGGCGAACACTCGCATTGAGGCACCGATGTCAAGGAGGGAAGAGACTCGTCAAAAAACGTCATGTAGATCTCCCGAAAAAAAACTCCAATCGAACAGAACCCGGTTATTGAACCGGCTGTAGGATGGGCTTCTCTCTCGATCTCTGAGCCTCACATCGCCGCAGTTTAAATAGTCAAGATGAATGTTGAGTAACAGAAATGTGTCAGTTTGATGTCAGTGAAATAGTGCAAAAGAGTGAAAATCTTGTCGCTATTCCAATGAATGCGATGTGGAGTGAATCAATTGACAGAGTCTAACCGCGTGCCGTTTATGTCTTGAGAAAATAACCCAAATACGGCATTCGTTAACACCTCTAGATTTGATAAAATCCCAAATCGTATTATTTGTACAGAATTGTATTGAAGGACTTCTTCTATGAGTTGGATTGATCGGCTATTGCCTCGCATTCATAAGTCGGATTCAGAACACACCGAAAAGAAGGAAAGTGTTATTCCTGAAGGGCTTTGGACTAAGTGCCCGAGTTGCGAGCAAGTGCTTTATACCGAAGAATTGCGAGATTCTTTGATGGTTTGCCCGAAGTGTGGCCATCATATGCGCATTAGAGCTCGTGAGCGCGTAGAAAACTTTTTGGATGTGCAAAATCAGGAGGAAATCACTCAAGAAGTGCAACCGACAGACCCCTTAAAGTTTGTGGACAGCAAACCCTATCCTGCACGTTTGGCGCAAGCTCAGCAAAAAACAGGTGAAACGGACGCTTTGGTTGTTAAGCGCGGTACGCTTCGTGGTTTGCCTGTTGTTGTGGCAGCTTTTGAATTTAACTTTATGGGCGGCTCGATGGGGTCGGTTGTTGGTGAGCGTTTTGTGCGAGGTGTGGCAGAAGCTACGCGCATGAAGTGTCCATTTATCTGTTTTGCTGCCTCCGGCGGCGCCCGTATGCAAGAAGGCTTGATGTCCTTAATGCAAATGGCTAAAACGACGGCCGCCATTGCCGGCCTCGCCCGTGAAAAATTACCCTTTATTTCGGTTTTAACCGATCCGACGATGGGTGGCGTTTCCGCCAGTTTTGCCTTTATGGGCGATGTGGTGATTGCAGAACCCCGGGCTTTGATTGGTTTTGCCGGTCCCCGTGTGATTGAGCAAACGGTTCGTGAAAAGTTGCCAGATGGCTTCCAGCGCTCGGAATTCTTGCTCAAAAAGGGCGCTATTGATATGATCGTGGATCGTCGTGAGATGCGTGCTAACATTGCCGAAATTATGGCGATGCTCATGAGAAAGCGTATTACGGACGCTGAATGATTCGATCGACAACGATCTAAAATTTAAAGACGCACTAGACCACGCTTGCGGCGTGGTCGCGTTGTTTTTGGACACGGAAATGTCTCAAGGTAAAGATACTTTAAATGAATGGTTGGACTACATTCTTTCGTCACATCCTGAAAATGTGATTGAGTTAGGTCTTACGCGCATGAAAAAGATGCTCGATCGCCTGGACATCCATTTTGATTGTCCGGTGATCACTGTGGCCGGAACCAATGGTAAAGGCAGCACTTGCGCCATGCTTGAGGCTATTTATCGTGCGGCCGGCTACAAAACCGCCATGCACACCTCTCCGCATATGCTCTCCTTTAACGAGCGGGCTCAAATTAACGGCGCGATTGTTGAAGATGGCCCGTTGGTTCAAGCTTTTGAAGAAGTGGAAGCAGTTCGAGAGGGGATGCCTCTGACCTATTTTGAATTCACGGCCTTGGGTATTCTGCGCACCTTTCAAAAGGCCAAACCGGATGTGGTGATTTTGGAAATCGGTTTGGGAGGAAGGCTCGATGCGATTAATGCTCTTGAATCAACGGCAAGCATCGTAACGACTATCGGCATTGATCATGAGGCCTATTTGGGTAACACGCGAGACGCTATCGGTTGGGAAAAGGCTCATATCTATCGTCAAGGACATCCGGCTGTTTGCGCCGATAAAAATCCTCCGGTCAAACTTTTACAGTATGCTAAGGCATTAAAGACAAACCTTGAGGTCGCCGGTAAAGATTTTTCTGTTACCGAAGAAGACAGTGATCGTATGCGTTTTAGGATGGGCGTCCATGATTGGAATTTGCCCCGACCGGCTCTTTGCGGTCGAAATCAAATGGATAATGCGGCTGGCGTCCTTGCTCTGGTTGTTTCCTTGATGGATAAATTGCCGGTTACGATTGCAGATATTGAAAAGGGACTCACAACGGTTCGCATCACCGCGCGGTTCGAAAAAGTGCAGTCGGATCCGACCGTCATTTTGGATGTGGGACACAATCCCCATGCGGCTAGTGTCTTGGCTCAAAACATTCGAGACGTGAAGACGCAAGGCAAAGTCATTGCTGTTTTTGGAATGCTCGCGGATAAGGACATGATTGATGTCGTGAAAATCATGTCTGAAGTGATTGATGAGTGGTTTATCACCGGATTGCCGGGACCTCGTGGGGCAAGCGTGGACGTTTTGCATAAAGTCATGCTTGAAGCTGGGGTGAAAGATGACAAAATCACCCAATGCGAAGGTGTAGAAGAGGCGTTTAACCACGCAAAGCGTCAAGCATCAATCATTGATACAATCATTATCTTCGGTTCCTTTGTGACAGTAACCGCGGCCCTGCCGCTTGTTAGAACAAATGCAAGAGTCCAATAAACCAACCAACGAAGAAGCGTTCTGGAAATCACCTCAGCAAGGCGTTGGGGTGGGTCTTGAGCACCTTGCTGAAGATAAGGAGCTTGAAGTGAGCCAAGTGAAGGCAAAGTTTCGCCACCGCTTGGTGGGCGCAGTCGTGTTGGTGGCCGCGTTGGTGACGGTGTTGCCGATTTTCTTTGAAGAACCTGCTATTGAAAGCGACCGTCACGCTGAGACAAAGATTCCTCCTATTACCAAAGAGCCTTTCTACAAAATGGAACTGCCGGTTAATAATCGGCCGGCCGTATCCATGCCTGCTGATCAAAGCGCCCTGAAGGATTTTTCCAAACCCAATGTCGTCAAGGATGCTCCGGAGGCTCATCCCACACCGGAATTAGATCAAAGAGAAAACGCCGCTCATAGTTACGCACCATCAACGGAGGGCTCGCTTTACATTCAGGTGTTGGCCACATCCAGTGAGGCAGGCGCAATGCGTGAGATGGCGCGCTATCAGGCAATGGGGTTGCCCGTCTATTCTGTGAAGGTTCAAAAGAAGTCTGCGACACTGTGGCGTGTGCGTTTGGGTCTTTTTAAGACAAAAGAGGAAGCCGAGCGGGTTACCAAGATTTTGGATAGCCGAAAAATTTCACATATGCCTGTTCAGGTGGAAGAAAGCGCTAAGCGTGATATGAACCGTATCGCGCCCGCGCGAACTCTAAAGAGTGCCGCGCAGGAAGCCCACAGTCGCTCTCAAGAGCAAAAGGTTAAGGCGCCCGCAGCGCAGCCAGCAAAAACTAAAACGCAGCCCGTAAAGAAGGAGGCCGCGCCGAAGGCTTCTCAAAAGGTTTCACCTAAGAAGAATGCAAGTGACGATCCCTTGGCGGATTTGTTGAAATCAACCCGTGAAGACGTGATAGCGCAAAAGCTTCGTGAAAGCGGACACAAGTGATAAGGACTGTTAATCGTGAATGAATTGGATTGGGCAATCATTATCGTGTTGGTTCTCTCCACGGTGGTTGGGGTGACACGGGGTGTTGTGCGTGAAATTTTATCGATTGTAGGCTGGGTGATCGGGATTGTTTTTGCGATTCGATTCTCGCCGGAATTGGCTGGACTCATTCCGCTTGAAAGCTTAGGTCCGGCCATCCGAACAATTATCGCGGCAGTCTTAATCTGCGTGGCTTGTGTCTTTGCCATCGGACTTTTGGGAACGATTTTGCGAAAGATGCTTGAAGTGGCCCGTATTAGCGCAGAGGATCGCGTGTTGGGAAGTGTGTTCGGATTTTTGCGCGGTGTGGTTTTCGTCTGTGCGGTGGTGTTTTTGGCAGGCATGACGAGCGCAACATCCACTCAAATGTGGAGACACTCTGTTTGTATTCCTTTGGCTGAAAATGTGATTGACTGGATGATGCCGATGATGCCGGATTCCATCGCCAAGCTTCGCAAGTAAAGCTATTGAGAGGGGACAGTTTTTAAATTTTTAACCGATGAGGCTATCAAATGTGTGGGATTGTAGGTCTTTTTTCTCATGAGCCGGTTAACCAACGGCTTTATGACTCGTTGCTTTTGTTGCAACATCGCGGTCAGGATGCGGCTGGCATTGCCACGCTCGATGGATTGACTTTTCACATTCATAAGGCAATGGGCTTGGTGCGGGATGTCTTTAGAACCCGCAACATGCGTGATTTGTTAGGCAACAGCGGTTTGGGGCAGGTTCGCTATCCCACGCAGGGCAATGCCGACAGCAACGAAGAAAGCCAACCGTTTTATGTCAACGCCCCTTACGGCATCATGTTTGTGCACAACGGCAACCTTACCAATGCCGAAGCCCTCAAGCAAGAGCTCTACGACTCTGACCGCCGTCATATCAATACCACGAGTGATTCGGAAGTGTTGCTCAATGTTTTGGCTGATGAATTATCCCGCCTGACGCTTAACAGCAAAATTTCCCCCGAAATCGTTTTTGAAGCCGTTAAAGGTGTTCATAAACGCGTTAAAGGTTCATACGCTTGTATCGCTTTGATTGCCGGTAAAGGGATGCTCGCTTTCCGCGATCCCTTCGGTATCCGTCCGCTTTGCTATGGTACAAAAGAAACGCCAGCGGGTAGGGATGTCATTTTCGCTTCTGAGTCTGACGTTCTCGAAGCTCAGGAATACGAAACGCTTCAAAACGTAGCGCCGGGTGAAGCCATTTGGGTTGACATGAAGGGGGATATCCATCAGGCTCAATGCGCCGAACACGCCCAGCTAGTTCCCTGCGCATTCGAATACGTCTATCTCGCCCGTCCCGATAGCGTCATCGACGGTATCTCGGTTTACGGTGCCCGTTTGCGTTTGGGTGAATACTTGGCGCACGAAGTGGCTCGCAGAATTCCTGTGGATGAAATTGACGTAGTAATGCCGATTCCGGATAGCTCGCGCCCTGCAGCTCAGCAACTTGCCCAACGCTTGCGCTTGCCTTATCGCGAAGGTTTCATTAAAAACCGCTACGTAGGTCGTACCTTCATCATGCCGGGTCAAGCTATTCGTAAAAAGACTGTTCGTCAAAAATTAAATGCCATGGCCGTGGAATTTAAAGACAAGAACGTGCTCCTGGTGGATGACTCCATCGTTCGCGGTACGACAATGCACGAAATTGTTCGCATGACAAAACAAGCCGGTGCGAAGAAAGTGTTTGTGGCCAGTGCCGCACCTCGCGTCTGCTTCCCGAATGTTTACGGTATTGATATGCCGACTCGCTCAGAACTCATTTGTGGAGATGGCAAGACCGATGATGAAGTCTGCAAGATTCTTGAAGCCGATGCAGTCGTTTACCAACGCTTGGAAGACTTAAAGTCAGCCCTTCATGATATGAACCCCTCTATCGAGCGCTTTGAATGCTCGTGCTTTGACGGTGAATACATTACGGGCGACATTACGGAAGAGTATTTGGCCAAACTTGAAGCGCAGGCAAAGGCAGCTAAAGCTCAACCGAAAAAAGTTGATGAAGACTGATTGAATTAGTTGATATGTGATCTTTGAATCGGAGGAGCTCTTATGGGAGCTCCTCATTTTGTAGAATAGTGCATTGTCAAAAACATAATTGAGACTTAAAAATGAACATTGCAGTATTAATCCCTTGCTATAACGAAGGTATAACTATTGAAAAAGTTATAAACGATTTTCGGAATGTTTTGCCTAATGCTGATATATATGTTTATGACAACAATTCGGTTGACGATACTGCCGATAAGGTAAGGAGTGCTCAGGGTGGGGCAATTCTTTGTCATGAATATAAGCAAGGTAAGGGTAATGTAATCAGGACAATGTTTAGAGATATTGAAGCTGATGTTTATTTATTAGTTGATGGGGATGATACTTATCCAGCAGAATCGGCAAAACTGATGTGTGAACAAGTACTTAGTGGACGAGCGGATATGTGTATCGGTGATAGACTTTCGTCTACTTATTTTCAGGAAAATAAAAGACCTTTTCATAACTTTGGAAACAGAGTTGTTCGATTTTTTATAAATTTCTTTTGGAAACCCAAAGAACCAATTTTTGATGTAATGACTGGCTATAGGGCTTTTAGTCCGTTATTTGTGAAATCTTTCCCAGTCCTGTCTCAAGGTTTTGAAATTGAAACTGAAATGACAATTCATGCTCTAGATAAGAACATGACGGTAGTCAACTTGCCAGTTCAATACCGTGATAGGCCGAAGGATAGTGTCAGTAAATTAAATACATTTTCTGACGGTATCAAGGTAATTTTTACTATTTTTATGCTTTTTAAAAATTACAAGCCACTTTTGTTTTTTACATTGTTATCTTTATTCCTTGCATCGATAGGTCTCATAGTTTTTGTTCCGATCTTTTTAAATTTTTTAGAGACTGGTTTGGTTCCCAAAATACCCTCATTGATAGTTAGCTTACTTTTGTTGTTATCTTCATTTTTGTCCTTTATGAGTGGGGTAATTCTTGATACTGTCGTGAAAAGTGAACGTCAAAATGCGGAAATTCAAATGAATATCGTCAAGCTGTTACTATCTTCCAAAAAATGACGCACATTATTCAATATGCTTAATTCATTCAGTATGAGGAAATAATGACTAATTATTTTCAATTACAGGAAAATACAATCAGAGGTTTCATAGGTTCTGTTTGGGTTCGCATCCCATTATTGCGGTTATGTACTTATGTTTTCTTCCTGGGCTTAACGTTTGCATTTTTACTGTTCTTGGTTCATCTTATTGATACGACAACTTTGCAGACCAATTTACAAGAATCATTAAGAATTCTTTCGCAGGAAGGGGATTATCCAGATGCAATTAATGGAATGGGGTTCACTCAACTTGATAACTTTACTGACAAGCTGATATATGAATTTAGTGCTTTGCACTTACACGCTTCTGCCATGGAGGCTGTGATTGCACCTGACTATTTTCGTTATTGGCATGGATACTCTGTCTATGTAACCCCATTGCTCGCCTGTTTTGAGATCACACAAATTCGTGTGATTTGTTTCGTATTTTTTGCTGTTTTTGTTATTTATAGCTGTTATATCTTTTATGAAAATTTTGGATTATTGGCCTCAATAATTTTATTTATATCGTTAAATTTCCCCCTTAACCCATTGGTTAGACCGTGGTGTTTGCAATTCATGAGTGCGCCAGTAGCTATTTTTATTGGCTTTATATGTTTAAATTATCTGAGAAAAAAGCATAGTTCATTAATTCCATGGGCTTTTTTTATTCAGGGTTCAATCTTTGCATTTATTGATTTTTTAACGACCCCAATGGAGTGCTTGGGTTATTTGTTGATATTTCAGTATTTACTGATAAACAAAGAAACGTTAAACAACCAAATCAGGGTTTTGTTGCTTTCGATTATCTTCTGGTGTGTGGGTTACTTTGGTACCTGGTCTTTTAAATGGTTTTTGTCAATTCTTTATTTAGGACCAGAAGCAATGGATACAATTGTCAGTCAGATTATCTATCGGCTAAATGGTCAGAGAGGAGAGATAGACGGACTTGCCCTCGGTTTTTTAAGTGTGGCTAAAAATTGGAAGTTCTATTGGTTGCATAGCAAAGGGATGTCGATTGTTGTAGCTTTTTTAGCATCAATTGGAATTCTGAAATTACTTTGGCAAAACAGAGAACGATATGTTTTATGGTTGATTCCAATATTAATTTCGCTCATACCCATCGCATGGTTCTTTGTAATTGCTAATCACTCCTATGTTCATGCTTTCTTTACAAACAGATCACTGGGTGTTTCTGTATGTGCTGTTTTAGTTGCCTGGATGGTATGTCAAAAAAGAGTATTCTTAGGTAGAGCGTAAAGTTTATGCGCCTATCTGTTGGATCAAACTTCTCTGATTAGTTAAAAATTTGGTTGAAGAAGTTATAGATGAACTTCGAACAACGAGACATTTGAACGTATAAAAAATCCAAAAAACGTTACAGCAGATAATAAGGTGCTAGTTATCGAACGATATCTTCCCGTTCTAATACCTTAAAAACAGTTAGTGCCATGATCTTTAAATCAAACCAAACGGATTGTTTATGAAGGTATTCTGTATCCAAAGCCACCTTTTCTTCATCTGTGATTGTTGTTCTGCCATTAATTTGAGCCCAGCCTGAAATACCGGGTTTTAATCGATCTACACCGGTAGCCTTTCTCATTTCCAGAACTGAAGTCACAATAGGCAGAACCGGACGGGGACCTATTAAAGACATGTCGCCTTTCAAGACGCACCATAATTGGGGAAGTTCATCCAAACTTGTTTTTCTGATAAAAGCACCAACCTTTGTGATATAGCTTTGAGTTTCTGGATTCTTTTCAGCTTCGCAGACTGGAGCGCCGACATCCATGGATCGGAATTTGGGCATTTGAAAGGGTTTCCCGTATTGCCCGACACGAGTGGACCAATAAACAACAGGCCCTGGAGAATCAAGCTTAATGGCAATGGCGACAAAAATGGATAAGAGAATAGCTAAAGGTGCAATCAATAAAACAATGACAATGTCGAGCAGGCGCTTCATTTGCGAATTAATAAATAAAACAACTTGGCTCTAAATTCTAAAGTAAAGATAGCGGCTTTTCGAGAGTAGGCTGGTAAGATAACCGAAATCTATTCGATATATCGAACGAAAATGAGAAAAATGGAGATTTTGTTCGGTATATCGAACAAATCAAGCGAAAAATACTATTTTGTTCGATATAGATTGACGAATTACTTGTGGGTAGCGGTTAAAATCAAAGAAAAAACAAGGATTATTTGTGTCAACAGGTCTATTTACCCACGAATCGTGTTATCGCCACATCACAGGATTCTCAAGTCCGGATTCGCCTGATCGAATTCGAGCGATAGAAGAGCGGTTGGTTGCTTCAGGATTGGAAAGTGCTTTTTGTCGGAAACAGACGGAGCGTCAGGCTTCTTTAGGGGATCTTTTGCGTGCTCATGATCAACAATACGTTGATTATGTTCGCTCTTTGATTCCCGAAAAAGAAGATGAATTGGTTCATATCAGTGAAGATACGATTGTTAGCCGTGATTCGTGGACGGCCGCACTAGAAAGTGCGGGTTGTGTGCTTGAGGCAATTGACGAAGTCCTCTCTGGCAAACTCACCAATGCGTTTTGTTGCGTGCGCCCACCGGGCCACCATGCTCATCGAGATAAAGCGGAAGGTTTTTGTATTTTCAACAATGTGGCAATTGCGGCGTTATATGCAAGAGATGTTCTAGGCATTAAACGAATAGCGGTCTTAGATATTGATGCGCATCACGGCGACGGGACCGAGGATATTCTGGCAGGGCTCGAGGGTATTCATTTCTTCTCTTTTTTTGAAAAAGAGATTTTCCCGTATCCTAAGCTCGAGAGTTTGGCGCCTAATATCCATAAGTTCGCCCTTGCTGCCGGTGACAGAGGGGAGGCGGCTTGTGAGGTGATTCGTTCCAAGTGGGAGCCTTTAATTCGCGAGTGTCAACCTCAGCTCATCTTGATATCGGCAGGTTTTGACGCTCATATGGCCGATATCATGTCGGGATTGGATTTTTCTGATTTGGACTATGCCCATATCACACGAATTATTGACGATATTGCGCGTAGTGTTTGTGATGAAAAAATTGTTAGTGTGCTCGAAGGCGGTTATGAACCCCGGAGTCTCTCAAGAGCTGTTATTGCCCACATCAGAACATTAGCCCATGTGTAAAGGATTCAAGAGTGTCGCTATTTTCACTTAAGCATTTAAAAGAAGGCGTTTCAGGTCGTGAGGTAGTCTCATGGGCGGCCTTTGATTTCGCTAATTCTGGCTATACAACCGTTGTTCTCACAGCGGTTTTTAATGCTTATTTTGTCGGTGTTATTTGTGAAGAGGCATCTTGGGCGACACTTCTTTGGACAACGGTAATCGCGGCAAGCAATATTTTGGCTATCGTTTCCATGCCTCTTATCGGTGCGGCCAGTGACCTTAAGGCCAATAAAAAGTTTTGGACAGTGCTGATGAGTTTGATTTGTATCGCAGGCACCGTCGGTTTGGCTTTTACCGGAACCGGCACCATTGTTTGGGCTGTTCTTATGGTCATTGTCAGCAATTTCGCTTACAACGTCGGAGAAACTCTTAATTCCGCATTCTTACCTGAAATCGCGGATGATCGATCCATTGGGAAAGTCTCCGGTTGGGGATGGAGCTTTGGCTATTGCGGCGGTCTTTTGACTTTGGGGTTAAGTCTGGCTGTCGTTTTGGCTATGCAGTCAAAGGGATTGACGGCAGAGGATTATGTTCCCTACACCATGCTGATCACGGCGCTTATCTTTTTTATCGCGGCCCTGCCTCTTGCTTTATGGCTAAAGGAAAGAGCCGTGCCCAGAACCCAATCATCATTTTGGTCTTTGGTTAAAGAATCACAAGCCAGTCTTATTAAAACATTCAAAAGCTTGCCCGCTCACCGCAATTTTGCCTGGTTAGTCGCAAGCGGTCTGTTTTTCCAGGGTGGAATCGCCGTTGTAGTGACACTGGCAGCGGTCTACGCCGACCAAGCCATGGGGTTTACACCGGACGAAACGATTCTCCTTGTGTTGCTCGTCAACATCACAGCGGCAATCGGAGCCTTTGCTTTTGGCTATGTGGAGGATCGTATTGGTCACAAAAATGCCTTGATCGTGACGCTTTTTATTTGGATAGCCATGGTGGGAGTGGCTTATTTTGCTCAAACTAAAGCGCTTTTTTGGGTGGCGGCAAACTTGGCCGGTATTGCAATGGGATCAAGCCAATCAGCGGGTCGCGCTTTGGTTGGTGTTCTTGCGCCTGAAAAAGACCGAGCGGCATTTTATTCATTTTGGAATATGGCGCTGTGGGTAGCCAATATCATTGGCCCGATGACTTATGGACTAATCACTTGGGTGACAGGCAACGATCAACGCTTGGCTCTTTTATGTACGGGGATGTTCTTTGTTGTGGGTTTGATTTTTCTGCTTCCGATGAAGTTATCAAAAACGAAAGAATTTTTTTAGAAAATCTGAAAAATATTTTTAGAAAATATATTCAGAAATTTAAAGAAAATGAAATATCTACACAGAACAATAGAAAACGTTTTACCTAAACAGTCTGCTTTTTATAAAGGTGTAATGCTTTCAGGCATGCGCCAAGTGGGTAAAGGTACATTGCTCAAACAAATTGGTGAGCAGAGACGTTACTTGACACTTAATAATTCTCGTCTCTTAAGAATGGCCAAAGAAGCACCGGAAGAGTTTTTAGTCCTTAATCCTCCTCCTGTTACCATTGAAGAAGTGCAGTGGGCACGGAGCTTTTTCCGGCATTAAAGGCTGCGTTTGATGAAACCGAAGACAGAGGATTGGTCTGGTTATCAGGATCGCAACGTCTGTCATTTTGGTCTCAGGTGGCAGATAAACTGCCTGGCCGAATGGCATCCTTTGACTTGATGCCCTTTTCTATCTATGAGAGACAAGGTTTAGGCTTGTCTCAAAAACCCTATATCCCGAGTTTAAATCTGCCAAGGTTGCTAAAACCAAAGACTGTTTCTGAGACATGGGACATTATTTTTCAGGGAGCCTGGCCTGATGTTTTACGGGCGGACAACGATAACCGAGAAATCTTTTATGACCAACTCATTAACCTTTATATAGCTAACGATGTTGTCCAACTCAATAGCATTGAAAAACGGCTGGAATTCCAAAAGTTTTTGGCAGTGTTAGCAAATCGTTCAGGACAAGAACTCAATTATTCAGATCTATCGAAGGATTGCGGCATCAATTTGCCTACAGTAAAGGCCTGGTTATCCATCGTTGAAGCGAGTGGTCTGGTTTTCTTGTTGCCGCCTTTTTACGAAAACATCGAAAAACGTCTGGTTAAATCCCCAAAAATCTATTTTGTTGATACCGGATTGGTCTGTTTCTTGCTTGACATTCAGTCATCTGAAGAATTGTCCCGTTACTATAACCGTGGTGCAATTTTTGAGACATTTGTCATATCGGAAATACTAAAAAGTTGGGTACATAACGCGAAGAGCCCCTCTTTTTATTTTTATCGCGACTTTGAAAAGGCTGAAGTCGATCTATTGATCCATGATTCGGGTGTTTATTATCCAATCGAGATAAAAAGTTCAGTCACTGTTTCATCTAAGAAACTAACAGGTCTTGAGGCGTTCAAGAAAAATGTTAAAAATTCTGCTATGGCTTCTGTCATTTCAATGACGCCGGAACCCTATGTGATGGAAGGGCAGGTCGTCAATCATTCCATTTGGGATATTTGAAATCAGCCAATTACGTAAGTTATTTAAGAAAAAATGACTGGTGAGTCTTATCTTTGACTCACCAGTTCAATGTCTCTAAACAATGGTTAGTGCAAGGGCAATCAAAGCAATCAGGCTGGGAACGAAAGTTCGTTTTGATACTTCTAACGGATTGACCATTGCGATGCCGGAAACGACAACCATGGCGCCTGAAATAGGTGATGCAGTGCGATGTTGAAAACGCTTAATAAAAAATTTTTGCTTTGCTAAAAAACGGTCATCAGATCTCACACAAACTCGCAGTCTGGTGGCTACTATTGAAAATAGATGATCAAGGGAAAATGGGGAAAATAAACAGCTTGAGGGGATATTGAGCGAGAAGTTTAACTTAAATTTAACAGATGCTCTCATGAATGAATCGGTATGCCCTTAAACCTAGGGCATACCTTCAAAATTAACAATTAAAGCATTAGCTGTTAGGCAACATCCTCGTCAAAGCGATCGATGCTAATACAGCTGCTCCAGTCGCGATGGCTTTGTCATTGAAATTGAAGCGCTCATTGTGAACGGGAGCCGTGTGATCCGCATCTTTCATTCCTAAGCGGAAAAGACACCCTGGACGCTTTTGTAGCATAAAGGAGAAATCTTCACCTCCTGTTGTTCTGGTGATTTCTTTAACATTGTTTTCTCCCAGCACTTGTGTGGCGATGGCGTGAGCCGCCTCAACCTTTTCAGGCGTGTTGTACATGGCGGGATAAAGACGCGTGTATTTGACCTCGGCGTCAATATCATAGGTTTTTGCAATACCGTGAGCAATTTCATTAATACGTCGTTCAATCGTGTCTTGAACTTCTGGCTCGTACGACCGGGTTGTGCCGCTCAGCATTGCTTTTTGAGGAATGACGCTTACGCCATTGGGATCTCCGGCTTGAGCGCAGCAAACGGAAACCACCGCGGCCAATTGGGGAGAAATGTTACGCGAAACAAGCGTTTGTAAAGCCAAAATAGCCTCGCCCATTGCAATCACTGGATCTCTAGCAAACTGAGGACGAGAGCCGTGTCCGCCTTTTCCCTCAAAAGTTACCTCAAAGACATCTGCATTGGCAGTGGCGTATCCGGAAATAAAACCTACGGTACCCACATCAAGCGAAGGTTCGGCATGAAGAGCATAAAATTCATCGATTCCGAATCGCTCCACGAGACCGTCTTCAATCATGTATTTAGCGCCTGCGAAACCTTCTTCGCCCGGCTGGAAAATAGCCACTAAGGTTCCGGCAAAATGGCGATGCTTCATAAAATAGTTCACGACGGCCAAAAGCGTTGCCACGTGACCATCGTGACCGCAGGCATGCATATGTTTGGGGCGTTCACTTGCATAAGGTACCCCTGTGTTTTCATTGAGAGGCAGCGCGTCGCTGTCGGCTCGAATAGCGATTGTTCGTCCCGGGCATTCTCCTTTGATAACACAGACTACACCGGCAACGTCTGATCCGCCGACACGAGTGTGAATATCCTCACACCCAAAGCTTTTCAATGCCTCAACGATTGTTTTCTCAGTTTGGGTTAGGTTAAGGCCGATTTCCGGATATTGATGAATAGCGTGGCGAATTTGCGCAGCCACGGCGGCGCAATCAATCAGATCTTCCGGTTTAACAATTAAAGAGTCACTCATGATAATTTCCTTTCCAATTTGTTTGTTCGACTGTGTTAAGCCTGTATTAAATAAGAACGCTCATGGCCGCTAATGTTGCGAAAGCTAAAACAATGGGGATGAGCATGATGACGTAGAGCATGTGATCCTTAATGCCGATTACACCTAGGCATCGTCCCATATATTGGAGTTGTCCACCCATGATGAATATTGAGGGCAAAATGATTGCGGCTTGTTCTCCATTCATGACACCATCACTTAAGAAGGCTAAAAGCACACCGATAGCGCCGCCGCTTGACATCCAGGCGCTAACTAAAATCATGGCGCTTTCTCCGGGTAAACCAAAGATAGACATGATCGGCTCAAAGGCCATGCCGATGTAGTTCAAAAGTCCGGAGACAGTCAACACTTTGATTAATACGAACGCCATGACCAAGTTTGGCAACATTGACTTTGTCGCCAAGTCCCAACCGCGCCTGGCGCCATCGATGAATACTTCCGTAATCAGAGGTTTTTGAGTGCTGAGTTCAGTCATGATTAATTCCTTTCAATGGTTAAAGCGACAGGACTTGTCTGTAAAGAAGCTGTGGCGACCTTTTCACGCTGAGCGATCCTCAATTGAATCAAACGCATGATGTTAGCGCCAATTACCTTGGCGATTAACAGAACCGCTAAACCAGTGCCCATGGAAAGAGGCACCGTGCCGGAGCCATCGGCGTTGCTGAAAGCCAACACAGCCGCGCTGAATGTCACAAAGTTGGTGATGGGTGCGCAGGCGACCATTTGGAAAGCTGAGAAATTATTGATTTCGGTATGGCTCAAGGCGCCCGAGTCTTTAAGTTGACGAGTCAGCGCCGCGCCGCCATCGGTGGATTGAAGGCAGGCGATTAAAGCTAAAGTGGCCGTACCGGGAACGCCGATCAAAAATTGAAGAATCGGAGTCAAGAGCTTTCGTGCTGCTTTGAGTGCGCCATAGTGTTCAAAAACGGTAATCATGCCCATGGCCAACATAACGCCCGGGATGATGAGGGAAATGGCGAGCATGAACCCATCAATAGCGCCGGATCCGCCAAGACCTCTTAGGGTTGTCATGGTGGTGCTGACGCCATCGGCAGTTTCTGTCACTTTCCCCACCACTTTTCCGGCACTACCCATGAGGGTTGTGAAGTCTAAGAAGCTCCAAAAATAACTACTGCCGGCAGCTATTCCGGAAAAAAATACAATGGCCAAAGCCAATGAGATGTAACAGCCTATGGAGACTTTTTCTTTATCGATTTGTGTTTGCTTGTCAGACATTTTGTTTTCCTAAAAAGTTATAAAGGCGCTGAAAATGAATTGGTTTCAAACCTAAATCGATAAATAAGGGGACCAATCTGACGCATGGAACGCATCAGCCGGGCGCATCCAAAGATGGCGGTATAAGTTCGTTTATAGAGACGAATATTGATATTTACTTTAGCCTTGCCACGAATAGACGGATACATAGCAACTTCCGAATTTTCAAAATTTTGAAAATGTCCGAATACACGTGGTGAGTTTTAGGATTTTCAGTAACGGTATTCAGACCGTTTTGGGTGGTTCCCGAAGGAACCTGTCATTTATCAGCACCAGCTGAAAACGACAAACGATGGAAGCGGGAAACGACTAAATCGTTCCCCGATGCTAAAGCTGAAAAAAACAGCCTTACGAGATGTGCTCGAAAGGCCGATGGGTTTGACTGATGAGATCGCACAGCAAGACTTACAGGAATTGTCCTGCAAGACTTTCTGTAATGTATCTAAGCGGTTGCTCGAAAGCATTTTAGAGGCGGTCTCATAAATTATGAAAAGGATGAAAACATTTTGATTTAAATTTAGAAATGGAACAATCAGGAGAATTACGTATTTTTGAGGAAATCTACAGTTTTTTGCTTATGGTTCCTAATTAATTCAAGTTTTTGTGCTTAAGAAACTTTAATCCCGGAGAAAATAATCGTAGAAGGAATTTTTAAATAGGTTTTATAAAAAATGAGAAATGTCCCAGTTTATAAAATACAGTTTATAAATTGATCAATAACATAAAAGACATTCTAAAGCCAGATTGCCTTTTTGTAGCAATGCGTTATTCATCGCGTTCAGCGTTGTTTGTCTCAGGGGCTTTTTTAATTTTTCAATTACTGTTAATAACAGTCTTGTTGAAGTCCCAATCCTAACGAAATTGTCCTCATCAATGATATTGGCGTACGGAAAATCGGTTTTTAGTCGATTGAGTGTGTAGCCAGTTGCCATTAAATCATCTTTTTTACACTCAATCCATCCCCATGGTTCAAATGGTGATACTCGATATGAACCTAAATTTAACAAAGTGAGACTTCCTGCATGAACACGTATGACAGAGGAAAAAGTTTCCTCGATTTTGCGTGTATAAGCACAGGCGCTCCAGAAATCATCATAAGTATTTTTCGGTTTGGGAATTATGTGTTGAACGAAATATTTGGCAACAGGGAAAATCTGAGCCCATACGGGGTGGGCCCGAGCTAAATCCAATTGATGCCTTAAACCGGGATGCATGCTGTGGTAGGTTTGAAGCCACAAATCGGAGCCAGTGCTTTTTTCATTAGGGTTAAGCCAATCATTTAATTCAGAATCATTCAGGACGCTTTTTAAATTTTTGCGATTTTCTGAGTGACGTTCTCGAAGGGCAAGGTTATCCAAAGGGATCCCTTTCTTTTCAGCTAAAGCAATCAATTGCTTCTCTTTTTCATCAACGTACTTCGCTAGAACCGGCATGAAGGCCAGTTCTTCAATGACGACTCCGCGGGCTAAATGCTGTTCAAAACGGGCCGGCATGTTGTTCGTTTTTCCGATGTAAGCCGTCTTGTCCGGTCGGATTTGAAGATAAATTCCCGAGAGGATCATCGAATTTTTAAACAGGCTCACAACGCTCGTGATCCCTCGAACATCGGCGATTCGCTCAAAACCCAATTGGAATGCGGCATTCATGCCGAAAGTTGATATTTTTGCCATTTTTTTATTTTGATCCTTTGCTTAAAAATTAGGCGATGAAGATCATAGACTGTATCAATTAGATCATTGATTTTTATAGGAAAAATCTATTGGACAAGAAGGCTTTATCCATGTTTAAATACTCACCGTTGACAGACATCGGGCCCATTGTTTGAAAACAGATTCGGTTAATTTTTTAGGGGATTTTGAAATGAAATTTTGGGAATATCTCACCACGCCTCCTGTCCTTGAAGACGAATACGCCAACCAGATTTTGAATTTGAAAATCTCGTGGGAAGAAGTGTTTAATACGGTCTTTTTCATCGTTGGCCTTGTGTTGATTTCTCCGTGGTACGAAATGGATTCAACTGGTCAAGTTCAATATCGATACAAAGGTCATCGGACTACTCGAGTTCCTCGATGTTTGAAATGGTGTAAACATCCAACTGTTTGGTAACGATTCCTTTTTACTTTTGAGCGGAGCGTTCAACTTCTGAAAGTTCCGCTTTTTCTTGTTTACCGATTTCTTGCATGGATTTTTTAAAGCCTTCGGAATTTGTTTTCTCAGTCAGTTGATCCTTGTATTCATGAGGACTTGAGTAAAGTGCTCCGCCAAGGTAAGCGTTGGCAAATACGGATGGAACGCCGGATTGCTTTTCTTCATACACCGCCTTTGCTGATAGCGTTGTTCCTCGCTCGGTAAGAAGACTGTCTTGCAGTTGTGTTTTATCTGCGTCCAGTGATTTCCTGAAGTTGTTGACTGAGTTAGTGACCACTGATGTTTGCGGTTGATCTGAGATTTCTTTATCCCCAACGCTACCTTGTTTTGAAATTTGATAATCCAAATTATTAGCTTGTCGAGTTTGGTCAAATTGATTGAATTTTTCAGTTTCAAAAGATTCCCGATAAGGTCTTGCCATTGTGTCAATGCCAACAGTCGATAAGGGAAGAGGAGAGTGATTGTTCCAATCACTTTGATTCATACTCTGATGAAGTCGCTGGGCAAAGTATCTTCTTGCGGCAGCGCTATGGAAAAGAGCGTTTTGAGCAGCCTCGGCAGAACCAAAAGTTTCAATAGCCTTTTGCATAGCGGCAGGGGAGCTGTCCATCATTGTTCTGATGTCTTGGTTAGAAACATAGCCGGTTTGAGAAGAAGCGCCGAGACTGGCACTTTGCTCAAAACTTTGACGATTGCCGAGCTGGTAAGCACGAGTCAGTTGCTCCTCGAAGTTTTTAGCGGCGTTACGAATGCCAGAGTCTGAGGTGCTTTCTGCAATTTGCCTTGTGGCGGTCAGTAAAGATTTATAGGCTTCTTGGCGTTGCTTTGTATTGGAAGCGCTGGTTTGTTGAGTGACAGAATCCAGTAATTGCTGGGAAGTTTGGATTCTTCCATTTATCCCACCAGATAACGATGCGGGATTACCTCCATTGATAAGACTTTGACGAATGTTTTCGATCCCTGAATTATTAGGTGTAGAGGATGTTGAAGTCGATTCTGACACTATTGAATTCTTAAAGCTTTCTGCTTGACTACTTCTAGTCTGCAAACTTTGAGAATGAGTTGTTTTTTCAGAACTACTCGAAGATAGCGTTAATGTCGAATTTATGGAAGCACTTTGTCCATTATTGAAATTAGATTCAATTATCTGATTAGAGCCAGAGGTCATCGAAGAGCTTACTTGATCAAGGCTACTATCAGCAGACTGTAATCCAGACTGACGATTTAACGTTGTATTTAAAAGTCGCGTAAAACCCGCCATTGACTTATCCGCCGTTTGCGTCGTGTATGAACGCAAAGCTTGGATAGAGTCCGAATAGCCAAAGCTATTGCTCATTGAGCTGGTTGCGCTTTGAGAATTCGCTTCTCCCAACGACATGGCGCTTGAGACACCCATTGAGACCTGTGTCATGGACATACCGGTCACCGTACCCGAGCCATTGCGAGTAACCGATCCGTAAGCTGAAGCGGTTTGAAGCATTGAGGAGTCAGTAAAGCCCATTGATCTGTCGCTCTTATTGCCGGATTGAGTATTGGTTGAGACATTGCCCCAGCTCGTGTTGCCTAAAGAAATGTTGCCTGAAGTGAGACTCGCTCCTTGAGATTGAGCGGCGCTTTGCGCGGGCGCCATGACGCTTGCGGCCAGCTGCGCTGTCGCAAAGTCGCTTCCTTTGGCAATGGCAAAGGCAATCACCGGAGCCAGAATTGTTAAGAATCCGGCAATGGCTTGAGAGCTTGCGCCGGCTTCGCGGATCAGGTTGGTGGCATAGATGGTGTTGGCCCCATATTCAGCGATGATTTGATTCATGGGGTGGCTGTCCGTGTGGATGATGAGGTAATTCATCACAGCGGAAATCGGCGCCCAAAGCTGTATCCAAACCAATAGCGTCAGATAGCTTCTGAGGATGGTTCCGGCCATATGGCCGGCGGCTAACACCATAATGAAAATCAGTGGGAAAGACGCCAGAATGATAAATTCGAGCGAATTTCTAACCTTAGGTAAAGCGTCCTTAGCAATTTCCGCCATCGTTCGATAGTTGATTTCAGAGGAGAGATTGCCTTGGGCTTTGGCTAATGCCGTCGCGGTGGCTAATGGGTGCCCGGCTAAAGCGGCCACATTATCGATGTCACTTTGCAGCGTATTCATAAAGATTGAGTGCTTGATGGAACTCGCCAAACTCTGCGATACGCCCAAAAGGAGACTTTCAGCCTGGGGCAGGACTCTCAGAATTAAAGTGCTCGCATCGATCTGATCGGGCAGCAGCTTCATGGCTAAATGCTTTTGAATGGCGGGCAGCTCTGTGGTTGCCATATGGTTGTCAATGAAAGCGATCGCCTCATCGCACCCTATCCAGTTGCCGGCCGTGTCTTGAGTTTTTCGAGCGGGATTGACCCATCCGGTTTGAGCGATTGTCTGCCAGAGGTTGCCGCTGGTGCTCAAGGCTTCAATCTTTTGGGGATAGTCAATGAGCTCGGGCATGACGCAGTTGCGGTTAAAGTCAGAAATCAGTGTTCTGCCTTGAGCGGTTACGGGGCCGGCGGCAAGGATTGCATTGACGGCTCTTTCCGGAAAGACCATGCCAAAGCGTGAGAAGCGCTCGGCTTCAACGCCGGCAAAGGTGTCCTCAAAGATATCCGTGAGCCAGTGGCCGACGTGGGAGGTGGTGCTTGCCATAAAGCCCAGTCCCAAAGGAACATTAGAAACCACATAAACGGAACCGGATCGCTCATCATTGATGGCCAGGTCAGTTTTGGGGACAAGGGTGACGCCGTAAAAAAGCGCCACGGCAAAGATGAAGCTGCCGGCGTCCAGTCCACGGTATCTTAGGGCGCAAACGGTAATGACACACAGAAATCCGAACAGGATAATGGTTTTCAATAGCCCCGTGAAGTCAGCCGACCCGGTGATGGCCACCACCGCTTCAAAAAGATCTCGGATTTGGGAGCCGTTCCAATAGGCAAAAAATTCCATCGTCATCGGTTACTCCTTAGTTACGGGTTCCCCAGCGGGAAGCGATGTTTTGGGCGGCGTTGCCTAAGAGGCTGCGTTCAATGTGTTCGACTTGTTCCATAAAGCTTCGGGCGCGGGCCATTTGCTGATAGATGCGGTCGCTTCGGGCAGAAAGGTCTAAACGGACCGAAGCGATACGGGCGGAGATCCGCTTAACGTGATCGGCGTTGATTTGATTGGCTTCGGCACCGCTCGCACTGGTGATCACTTTTTCAATATCAATGGTTAATTGATCAAGCGCCCTGACAATGGCCTCATAAGAGTCGGCTTCCACATAAACGCGGAGGATGTCTTCTGAAAAGCCCACATAACGATTGATTGTTACGGTGTTAATGAGCTTAATAAGGGGAATGGAAGAAACAGAGCCCAACAACAAAATGTCTTCTTCTGTGACTCGGGAAGGATCGCGAGCTAAAAGAGACTGACGGTAGTGGGTCGCGGCTTCCCAGAGACGGTGAGTGAGGTTGATGTCATCCATGGCCACGCGTTCTGGGTATAGACACTTGGTGTCTTTGGTCGGACACATCAACCGAGTGGCGTTATTGAGGCTCACGCTTTCAGAGGAACCGAAGAGTTGATTGGCGATATCCTCGCCCATGATGAAGCGGGAACGAGCAACAGCGGAGGAATCGTCACCGGCTTGGGTGTAAATGGTTGTGCCCACCAGTGTCATCATGAGTTCTTTTAACTCTTTGGGATACTTGGACGTTAAAGTTCCGCTGCCCAGCAAAGCCCAGGTAAGGTTGATTTCCGAGGCTTCGATGGTATTGCCGCCTGAGTCGGTTCGAGTGGGGACATTTTTAAAGACGGTTGCTCCATCGGTGCGGGTCATGGAGTCGGCTTCATAAGCGTCCGACGCGGTACCGGAGTCTCTTAAATGATTGGTGGCCGAATAGCGCAGTTTTTCCATGTAACCCTGAGCGCCCGTCATATCGAGAAGGGTTTGAGCGGCGGTACAGGAATCCTGAAACTTAGAGCTGTATTCCCGGATCAAATCGCGAAAGCTTGTGACTTGTTCAGACAAATCAGGGGATAAAGTCTGAAGGGCTAACTGGAAAGCCAGGCCCGGTAATGAAGAGCCGATGGCTCTTAAATAGTTCAGAAATTCTTCTTTAGAGGGAATGCTGAAAGCGCCCATGAAGAGGTCGATGCCACCGCAGCCCGCAGAGAGTTTGGGTGGCGTGAACTGAAACGGTGTGAAGTCGGTTCGGGGCGCGCGGTACACAAAGCCACCGCCCGTGGCGATATTGAGGTGGGCGGATTCATAGATGCCGGCAGCCGTCACGTTGGTTTGACCGGTACCGGAAGAAGAGTCATAGAAATCTTCCAGGAAACCGGCGTGAGCGGCTGTGAAAGTTAAGGACAATAAGAGAGCGACTACTGAATGGCGTACAGTCATTGGTCATCCTTACAAGCGAGGGAGAGTTTGAATAGAGGAATTAGTTGGACGTGACAGACCCGAGGCCTGAACCAAACGGTCTTTGAGGTCTTCAAGTGACAAAGCGCCGGAGGCAATAAGTTGCGCCTGTTCACCCTTACGGTCTACGAGGAAGATGGCAGGTGTCACAGTCGGAACCGAACCGCTTAACGTCATTAAGCGCTTTACAATGCCGTTATCCGTTTTGGCACCGGGCCATTCATCCGTAACGTCGCCTTTGATGGAAATCGCTAAGGCCCGGATGGCGGTTTCTTGTTGAAGCTTCTGAATGACAGGAGCCATCAGGGAGCAGAAAGAACATCCTGACTGAACAAGAATGACAAGTCCTGCACGGTTTGAAAGTTCTTTAAGAATGTCAGCTTTTTCTGACTTGGCTTCATCTTTCAAAGCGACTTGAGCGAAGTTGGCATTGGGATGAACAACCGTGTGGTCAAACCCGGGATTGGCCCACAGAGTTTCTTTCCACTTTTGAGCAAAAACGGTTGATTTCTCGAGCATCAAGGTATTGACTGCCAAATAAGCCGTAATGTTTTCTTTGGTGGGCTCCATAACAGCAACGTCCAAACGCCTTTTGGCTTCTTGTTTTAGCTCTTCCACCGTTTTAAGTTCAGAAAGTTCCTTGGCGTTTTCTTTTTTCTTTTCACCATAGAAAAGAAAACCACGATCGGGATTCTTCCAAACATCTTCAGTCCAGAAGCTTTCTTCAGCCCCAAGGGACAACGCAGGAGTCAGCAATAAAAGAAAAGGGAGAATGGTTTTATTCATTTTTATCTTTCTAACAATCGGTTCCGTAACAGGTTCCTTCTTTGCCGGGCATCTCGGCATAGGGATCTTTCTTAAGTTCATTCATTCTTGCTTTGGCCCGTGTTTCAACCTTGCCGGGGTCGGGCATCTTCACTTTGGAGGTGTCTATCAAGGCACCTAAAGCCGAAGGATCAATCTTTCCGAGATCCACTCGGCTCATTTCATAAGCGGTCAGCCCCTGACAGACGTGCTGATCAGCCACGTTCCAACCGAGTCCCAATTGCTCATGGGCAGCTTCCTGCACTAAAAGCGCAAGCTTGGAGTTGTAGCAACAGTAGGATTCGGTTTTAATGAGGCATCGCCCCATGAAGTATTCGGTGCAGACGCTGCCCACATAGCGACAGGTGTCCGCTCCGCGCTTTAATTGCAGGGTTTGCTCTTCGGGGGTGCAGGACAGGTAATCGGCGGCGACTTCTAAGGCGACCATCGCAAAGAACGTCCAGGGATCAAACGAAAATTGGACCGATCCCCCCACATAACTGACAGACAGTCCGTAGTAGGAGAGGTTGGGGGAATAGGCCTGGCCGGCTGCCTCGCCATAGAGTTTTGTCATGACGTTGGCGATGTTCTCGTTACTCATCAGAATGTCATTGACATAAGGCGAGCCCAAAGTATGGATGGTTTCTTTAGCAATCTTGCCTGCGAAGATATAAGAAACGGGAAGCCCTGCGGCGTTAGAGTGAGAACCCTTCACCTTTCCTTTGCAGCAAGAGACGCCCCCTAATTTATTGCGGCAAGTGTTGAGTTCTCCGGTAAAGAAATGGAGGTTGTTGTAGTCGCCATAGACCGCGGCCTGACGCACTACTTCAAGCTTGGTGATGACGTCGGCTAAATTAGTATTGGGGGCGTCATCGGTGGGGGTGCAAAGGCCGTTTTGACAAATGGACTCCGAACAAACCTCTTCCTCAATAACCTGATCGGGTGTCTCTTCACACTCATAGGTGGAAGTCCAAAAGGAACATTGGCTTTCATTGCCTGCCAAGCATTTCTTTTCAATGAGCTCACACTTGGGGTTGGCGTTTAACTCTTCACAGGTGTTCACGGATGAGCCATCATCTGAGCAACTGTACTGAACTTCGTATCGCCAGCAATCCTTATAGACAGGTTGTCCATTCACAATGCGGGTTTCGGGCCCTTCGGTACAGACTTTGTTAGAAATAGAGCAAGACGCACGTTCTTCGATCTTTTTGGTTAAATTGTTAGCATCAAATGGGCAGTTGGATTCTTCCGTCATCCCGGTGATGACCTCTTCGCTTCCGGCCCACTCAATGTGTGAGGGGAGAGGGGAAACCGGACTTTGACATGAAAAAAGGGAAGAGTCCGGTTGTTCTTCTTTAACCGTACAACCTTTATCTGTTAATGCCTCACAGGTTTTCTTTTCACCCGTCTCGCAGAGCTGGACTTTATTTTCTTTGAGACAAACCTCGGTAAAAATGGGATGGGTGACTTCGCAGGCACTTTCCTTTTCCTCACAACTGTCACTACAGGTGTTAGAGGTAATCGTGACACCATCAAGGATATTGAGCTTTTCAACAAACTGGATGTCCTCATGGGGTTTGAAAGCAACTTCTTCCCGGCAATCATAGGAAAGCGTTTCCGCTTTCTTGTTATCAGCGCTAGGCCTGCAACCGGCTTCTTGCAAGTAGGAGCACGAAGGATTTTCCGGCCGGATCACGCAGGTGAAGTTAAATTCCCGTTCCCAACAGGGCAGCGTCACCTCAACGCCATCAACCACGCGGGTTTCATCCGGTGCCGTACAGATCATCTGGGTTTGAGAGCAAGTGGAGTCAACAGCAGCTTCACAATATTTATCCGTTTCAAAACGGTCGTTGACTTCCGTTTTAATGGGCAGCTCAGTAATGCCTTCCGGCACTTCACCTAAAGGTGCTTCGCAACTGTACGCATTCTCCCGAACTTCACAAACTCCGGGTTTGGAAGACTCCAGGCAGTTGGTTTCTGTTTGTTGGCAAGAAGAGAGACTTTCTAAAGGTTCACAGTAATTAATGGAACCGCCTGACTCACATTCGGAAACGGTTTCCCACTGCCAACATTCCCGATAGATTTCTTCCCCGCCGATGATTCGGGTCTCTGGGCCTTGCAGACAGGTTTCCTTGGTTACTTCACAAGCGGCCCAAGAGGTGGAAGAGACAATGCCGAGCAAAAGGAAAAGCACTATCGGCATACGCTCTCCCAGTGATCGGTGATCTGAGGATAAGGCTTGAAAATGGGTAAGGTCACTGAAACAGTTTTTGTTCCCTTGCCTTTATCCGTATTGGTAATGGTGACTTCGTAGTAGTCGTGCCCGTCCTTTTGAATGATTTTGATAGAGCAAATAAATTCAATTCGATAAGTCTTCGTAAAAGAAGAGGGGGCTTCGGTAAAGGTGCCCATCGTTCGGGGACCGAACTTCACCGTCACTTTCATATCCTCTGAGCACGTATAGCCCACATTGGCCGTGAGGTAAGAACCGCTTGCGCTATAACCCACTTCTTTAAAGTCTTTGAGGCTGACCGTGGCGTCTTGGTCATCGGAACAGGCACGAATAACACTGACGTTGAGCGTCTTAATACAGGTTTCAGTCGTGGCCAGTTTGGTTTCAATCCGACAGGTGTAGGGATAGGTTTTCTTCACATCGACGGTGACCGGTACGGTGCAGGAGGACTGCGCGGTTTCACCGTCGTCTTTAACGCACGAGTAGCGGTTTTCGACATGTGACTGAACTTCCCGTTCAATTGAGCAAGTTTGTTCGGAAGAAACAAAGCCGGTGTGGCAACGATAGAGTTCACGGGTGCCCATTTCCATTGTCCAGCCCTCCGAACAGGTGCCGGTGGTCACCCCGCCCGTGGCTTCATCGCAGACTTCAATCTGGGAAACACCGGGAATGACGGTTTCAACCGTTTCGCAATGGGTTTCGGAGCTTACGATGGAATCTGCATCGCCAATGATGTCATCGGCGTTATCAATCGTGTCCTCATACTCTCCCATGATTTCGTTTTTCTCAGACTCATCCAACTCCGGTTTATTAGCACCGCCTTGATAAACAAGTTGGACGGCTAAACACTCGGGGTCGTTCTTGCTCAAACAGCCATTGGCCTTGTTGGAGCCGGGAGTGAAAAGATCGCCCATGCCGTGCTTATCACGAAGATCGGAGAGATCAGTAGTGTCACCGATAAAGTCTTTATTAACGACATCGTTTCGTTTGTCGTTGGTGACAATCGAGCCGTAATTAGGACGGGGAACGGACTGAGCGGCCGATGCGGCTTCGTTGACCGTCACCTCTTTGGCTAGGCCAAGAGGAGAAATGGCCACTAGACAAGAAGCCAGTACGGCTTTTGAGAACAAGAATTTCATCATTCTCGATCTCCTAACAGCAGAAGCTTCTCCTCAATAAGAGTTTTTGCTTTCAGAAGCTGTTTGTTTTCAGTCTCCGTCTTTAGTCGGTTAGTGACGTCTTTAAAAAGAGCGTCCAACGCATAGCGAAGACTCACATCGCCTCTGGCAACCAGAATTGCTTGGGAGTGTTCACAGGCTGTACGGCAGACCGGTACCAGCATTACTCGGGGAACATCGGTGATGTTGTGGCGAGCAAATAAGACCGGATCAATCTGAACGTTGGCGCCGACATCCGTGAGGAATTTAAAGTCCTCCATGTAACGGGCAATGAGTCCCTTGCCGTAGCGTTCTAAAACAGACTTCGATTTGCCAGTACGATCCTGAGGAATTTCTGTTCCAACACCTCTAAAGGTCAGGGGTAAATCAGCATCTCGGGCATCCTGTCCCAACTTCAATAAAGATGCTCGGGGCATGGAAAGCGAGACAGCAATCGCAATGGCGATGTCTTCTTCTTGGGTTTGAGGCAATGATTGAACAGTCTCTTGGGCTTGTTGCACAAGTGACTGAATCTCACCGGGAGTAAGCGCGTAGGCGTTAAAACTTAGTGCGGCGCAGAGATAGAGCATGAAATTTTTCATTACGATCCTCCTAAATTCATGCCCTGGCAGCAGTCGCGACGACGCCAAATCAATAGTGAGGCATCTTCCCCTCGCACTGGCGGTGTTGTACCGCCCAATGCATCCATGGCGGTGGCTGCGCCAAAGGGACGGCAACAGGTACCTTGCGTTTGGCGGGAAGGCCAAACCATCTGTGTGCGGTAAACGTCCTTACTCATTTGAAGCTCAAGTTGAGGTCCGCATTGACCGTCTTTTCCCCACTGACGCCACAAGAGTCCTTCACGGTGCAATTTCAATGTGAAGCGTTGGGTTAAGAGGCTGAATGCTTGCTCATCGGTGATATGGGCATTAACCCAACCGGTGAGCGGGAAAAGGCTTCCCGCGCAACCCGCGCACCAGTAAAGCGAATTAATCGGAAGATCAATCGTGGCCGAGACGCAGTCCAAACTGCAGGCGCCCACCGCGATCGGATTAGAAAAGAGGGTGACATCCGGGTTTAACAAGAAAGAACTCATCGAGTCATCCCACAGGGGATCGAGTTCAGTCATGTAGGCCACGTCCCAGGGAGAGGCTTCCAGACACTTTGTGTCAAAGAGAACTTCCAAAAGATAAAGCCAAGGCGTGTGATACCAATGCACTTGGTAAAAGCTTGTTCGGTGTCCGCGCTTTTTAGGATTGGGCGTGCGACCGTGCGCCGGAGCGGTGAATCGTCCGCCCATCGTTAGACCGCCTAAGGACGGAAAGCAGAAGGGTTCTCGCACGATTTCAATCGTTCGGATCGGCTCCCAAAAGCCCAGATTCATGCCCAGGGTGACAGAGCCGTTTGTCACACAACTGCACATGGAGTCCGCATCGGTTGTGACATCGGTAAAGCCAGAACTACTGATTAGGCTTGTGTTTTGGCCGACCGTGATGGGAAAGACGCATTCCCAACAGACATCTGTGACCGGATTGGTGATGCGGCCGTAGCAGGCGGCCCATGCTGTCCCTTTAAAGAGTATTAGGGATAGGAAAAGAACCATCAGTTGTTTCATTGAAAGTCCTTTCCTTTCAGGAAGTCATTGACCGAAGCCTGTGTCACCGAAATACCAGTGGCATCCATGATCACAAAAGCGGGGAGGGCTTCAATGCGCAGACGTTTAGTCAAAGAACCGGCCTGATCAAACCACACTCGCTCTTTCAACACATTTTGAGTCTTCTCCACAGAGCCGGACACTAAGATGACACGACGGATACCATTCTTTTCTTTGTAGAACGCACGAGCCAAGTCCAAGTGTTGCGCACGACTCGCATCAATGAAAAGCCACTCGCGTCGGTAGTTCTCACCCAGGAAAGACTTTGCCTCCAGAGAACTTTCAAAACGGTGGCGTTTGATTTCAGCAGCTTCCGGCAATGTCTGGCCAAATGGTTCTTTTGCCCACTGTTTAAGCCAGTCTTTTTGTTGATTAAGACGAGAAGCACTATTGGCCGATTCTTCAGCGGCGTGCTGCTTAATCAAAGCCAGAAGATCCGGTTCGATGACCGGGTACACGGGTCCTAAAGCCACTATCTCCGTACTTAAAGTAGGGGAAGTACAGAGACTCAGACACAAAGCGAGTAAGAAAGAGGGAATTTTCATCAGTCAGTCTTTCTTACCAAAGAAGAATGGCACGGCCCCGAACGGCGCTTGTTGAGATAAGGCCGGGTTTGGCGTAGCGGCTATCGAAGCTATCGGGGTGGTTAGCTGAAGCGTAAAAATAGCCGTAGGGTATGATCGTGTCCGATGTGGCTGTTAAAGGTTCGCCGCTTCGGGAGTGTGTCTTAGCCACCCCCACCTTCTGCCCGTTAATGAAGACTGTACGGTTGATGACCGTCACCTGATCGTCTTCAATACCGGCTACGCGCTTAATGACGGTGACGCCATCCGGAACGGGCGCGGCGCCTTTCCAGCGGAAAGCCACATAACGACCGCGAGACACCGCCTTATCCTTCTTATCAATAAGAAAGACGGTTCCGGGGAGGCTGTCGGTGACGTTGATCGCAAACTGGTAGCGGCTCGTGAATAACATCAAAGCCAGTCCCAGTCCCAAAAGAATGAAGCAATACCGTTTAGCTAACTCAAAAAGGCAGAGTACCAGGCGCAAAGCGTTTTCTTTCATTTAGGAACGATCCTTTCTCATCGTGGGAAAGTCTGAAAAGAGCTCGTTTTCAAGGCTTTGGCGAAGACGCAGAGTCTCTGAGGCAGAAAGGTTCAACTCATTCATAATGACTTCTGTGAGATCGGTGACATCAACGCCTGCCACAAACGCATTTTTATCCAGAATCACAACATTGCCATCCTGAGCAAGGCGGGCTAAAACCTGCTCAAGTTTTCTTTGAAAGTCGCGGGAATCATTGAGAACTTGAGCTCCTTCTCCCGCTTTCATCCGTTGAACCCAAACGAGTTTTTGAGCATCCATCACCGCTTGAATGTCCGCTGTCGCAATAGCGGTTGAGTTTTGGTTCTTAAACAAGAAAACCAATGTAGTTGCGGCCATTACTAAGGCGGTCACCGATAAAAGCAGAGAAACGTTTTTTGAATATCGAGTTAAAAATTCTTTTGAGATCATTTCAAAATCGCTTTCAATTTCTTTTGATAGGCTTTGTTGTGTTGAAGGCTTACTTGAAGGTAAGGCGACTCTTTTTGTTCCGCCCTTACCCGACGTCTTTCCTTGTTCCTTTCTTCGCGAGTCACGGTTGAACGCTTCAGGCGTGGTTGTTCGGCCAATTCCGACTCATAGGGGTCCTTCACGGCATACCATTGCGTGCCGGGAGAGGCGAGGTTATCGATAACAAAATCTGAAGCCATTCATTATGTCCTTTCACTTTCTAAAATCGTTGAAATAGCCTCTGTGACGGAAAGCCCCTTTTGCATGAGAGTTTCAACGCGAGCGACATCGGTCGCACGGCTTGAATACAAGAGCCTGGAAAAGGGATCAAATCGGATTTGTAAGAGTGCCGGTACCGTATCCGGTGTTGAAAAGAGGCACTCTGAATACTCACCTTCACGCATGCGGATATTTTTAATGGCGTTCATCTCCCAGGGACTGAAGGCCACTTTCTTTTGGCTTTCCATAAAGCGAAGCGATTCTTCTTTTTGGCGAAGCACAAACCGAATGTCGGCGTTTTCCAAGGCGGCACGCGCCGTATCGTTTTGGTAGTAGTCCGCAAAAGATTGGGTGATCGTGATGAAGGAGGCGTTTTGTTTACGAGCCCGTCTGTAACCGTTTTGAATAAAGGTACCGGCATGTTTATGACTTAAAAGATCCCAAGCTTCATCAATGACCACCATCTTTCGAGTGTGTTTGTCGCCTGTGGTCAGATCCTGTGTAATCAAAAAGATGAGGCAGAGAAGCACAACGCTTTGAAGGGTTTTTCTACCCTTTAGACCTTCCAACTCAAGAACGATAAAGTCATTATTGAAGTTAACGGTGGAGCGACCGTCAAAGTGTCGTCCATAGGCACCGTCTCTGGCAAAAGGAGAAAGTTGAACAGCCAAATCGGTGACACGGCGGTCAGGCGTTGAGCTTTTCTCAGGATTGACAAGTCCTCTCGAGAGACTATTGACCAGATCAGTGACGGTGGCAACCGTATTATTTTCTTTGGCTTTTTTCAAACAAAAAATCGCATGCGCTTGAAGAACGCTTTGAGCAAAGTCTGACAAGCCCTCATTGGGAGAGGCCATTTCCACCAAAATCGGCAGCAAAAAGCCCATGTCTTCTTTAATGTCTCGAACCAATTCAAAGGGATTGATCACAAGGTGGGTGTCATGCCCGTATTCAATCCATTGGCCTTTGAGCAATTGACAAAGTTTTTTGTAAGAAGCACCGACGTCAATCACATAGGTTTTACCACCGGTCCCTAAATTTCCGGTTATGAGGTCATTGGTGAGCGCGCTTTTGCCCGCACCTGATGTTCCCACAATGATGGCGTTGTAGTTGCCGGAACTGGCAAAAGGATCGACCGGGGTGATTTGTCCGTGCTGACCGGTTAAAAGTAAAAGAGGGGTGAGGGACTCTTCGCCATTTCGTGGTCCCGTTCCTTGAAACTCGGCTAAAAAGGGCGAGAAATTGGCCGCGTTGGTGATGGTTTTCGTGCTTTGTCTTTGAGCGACTTCCAAGTCTTTGGCGAGAAGCGGCCCCATTGTCATTGGAAGGCTTACCATCAAGCTTTGCCAATGCATACGCGTATCACGCGTCAGATCAAGATGGGCCTCTTTAAAAACAGAGACAGCGGTTTCAATACACTCCTCAGCTAATTTCTCCGGAGCTAAAAGGAGCACTTGGTGTGTGACTTTGCAAAGACCTCCGTTTTCCGCATATTCTTCGGTAACGATGTCATAGTCTCGTTCTCGTTTTTTCAAATAAGGCAGATAACGGGCAAGTTCACTATCGGCGATTTGTTTCGCGCGCGCCGCCATGATGTTGGCTTTAGAGCGGGTCTTTTCAAAGTCAGGCATGCTCACAGCACAAGTGACTAAAAAAGGACAGGGAATGTCGTGCGCCTTGTGTCCGATAAAGCGTGAAGTGAGCGCAAGCGCATAATCACTGGGATAACCCGAGACAGACAATCCGGTCAAAAGAACCGGCTCTTTATTTAAAGAGGACAATTTAACCCCATCTTCTTTAATGACAGCCCGAGTATCCGGATTTATTAAACCGTGAGAGAGTGAATCCCATGCGTTGGGCTTGGCCTTTGTTTTGAGTTCCTCAGGACTTTTTTGTGCATTAAGAATCGTTCTGAGTGTCCGATACAGGTCAAGTGAATTCCACGTATGGCTGTAGAGGTACTGCGACTTTAAAAGCGTGATATGACGGTCGCGCTCCTTCTTGGCTTTTTCGATAGCGACAAAGAGGTCTTTGTCACCTAAAGGAATGGCAATCGAAACCCAAGCTCGAAAGTGCCTTACTCGGAAATGACTGCCTTTGGATAAGGGATGAGAAAGTCCCTTTTTTAAATACCGAACCCGCTCATGAGCAAGATGCGTAAGTGTTTTAACGATTTCTTTCTTTTCCATCGGTGCAAGAAAATCCGGAGTACGGCTGGCCTCATAGGCGTTTGTGGCCCACTTGATGTCAGGTTCTGCGAAAAGCGTCACCTGAATACCGGTTGCGGTTGGCAAATCGGTTGAAAAAAGAGAGGTCAATTGCGAGGCCATCTCGGGAGTTGCTCCGGTTTGCGGCGTTACCTCAAGCGTATAGCCGATCGATTCGATCGCAAGGCGCTTGTCATCCATGATCGTAAATAACCCCGCTTCCACCTCGTGCCCATAGGGTAAAAGTGATCCGAGACGGTCAATGACAAAACCCTTGCCTCTTGTCACTAAAAGGTCAGGATCTTCAACAACAAGGTTGCTTTTTAACGCTCCAGGGGAAAAGAATTTTTTAAAGGGACGCGAGAATTTCATGATGCATTGCCCTGAAGCGGAGTAATCATTCGGTTGGCGTTTTCTTTAATCGGTCTAATATCCAGTGTTTCCGGTGCCCAGCGCGCACGCCGAACAGTCGTAAAAATCACGTGTTCGGCGTGAAGATCGCCATCGGTATCAATGTAAGGGGCAATCCAAACGCGAAGAATTTCTTCCGGAGCGCGTTTAGGCGTCATCAACGGTGTCTCTAGAATCAGACGATCAATACATTTGCCATCGGTGGTCACGGGTTGCGATTGAACGGAGGATTCTTTGGGATACTCTTCTTTATCGAGAGAATTGTGAACGGCGGATAAAGACGCACAGCGCGGCGTCATATCCACGGAGCAGGCGAAGTTGGATTCAGCGTCCTGAAGACCCGTGATCGATCCGCATCCGGTGAGTAACCCCGACAAAATTAGGGCAAGTGAAAGAGAACGGTATTTACTCATCAATTCTCTCCTGGATGTTTTTTTTCATGTTTTCAATGTTTTTGAATTTCTCTTTAATCGCTTGGACGGAGAGAAATCCCGTTACACGTTCGCCATTTTCAAAAAAGAGGGTGGGCGTTCCTTTAATGCCGAGTTCAGTCATAAGCTTTTCGTTTTCTGTCAGTGTTGTCTGGCATTTAGCTTCGTTTTTTGGTTCCTTGTCGCGAAGCATCACGTCTTCAAAAGACTGAACTTTGTTTTGAGCGCACAAAATGCGAGCGGAGAGTTCCTTGGCATCGGGGTGCAAAGTTGCGAGCGGTGTCAGGAATGTGTGAATACGCACATTGTCCAATTGGGCAATTTCTGTCTCCAGATTTTTGCAGAACGGACAGCGGGGATCAGTAAATACATAAAGTGTGTTTGAAGCCCTACCTTTTTCACGTGTGATCGCGTTCTCAATAGGAAGTTTTTGAACATCAATCATTTGGGCAAGTTTTTTCATGGGGGCTGTCAAATCCGTTTGGCTTTCCATATCGTAAAAAACGCCACCAAAGAGCCAATGGCGGAAATAGTGATCCCGATTTTTCTCTGAAATTTGGTCCAAATGCTTAAGCGTTTCAGGGGTGACAAAAACGTAACTCACCCCTTCTCCCAAAATCACTTCATAAAATCCCGGTACAGCTGTTTCTCGAGCTAAGCGAATTCGGTTTTGGGGATAGGCTCTTTGCAAAGTTGCCAATACTTTTTGATCTTTTTCGTTTAAAGAGGTTTCTTGAAATCGTTGGGCGTAAGGCTCGTTTTGACCAAGAGCGAGAGCTTCAGTGATGGAAAAATTCATGGCGATACTCAAAAAGGTTGCGATCAATGCGTGTTTCATAAAAGAAAAGCTTTTTTAGAAAAAGGATTTTTCAGTGACAATCGAGGCGCTTTGTGTGATGACAATATCCACGTCGCGACCAGCATCGACTTCCAAAACGGGGAAGATCTTGTCGGCGAGTTTCAGGTAATAGTCAGCCACGCGGTCTAAGGCATCTTGCATGCCTTCGCCCAAACCCGCGCGCCACGGGTTGTTGACGGAATTGGTGACGGTTCCCGCGAAATTGGTGCTTGAGTCTTGCGCGGCAAGGCTCACCGCTTCACCCAAGCCCGACAAGGTACCAACTAAGAGAGCATTGGCGATGGCCTGGCCTGATCTTGTGACAACTCTAGCTTTTAGGCCAGTTTTACCGTCTTCACCAGTGACGTAGCCGGTGACTTTGACATCAATGGCGCCTTTTGATCGGGTGATACAGCTCATCCGATCAAGGCGTACTAAAACGCGCTCTGAACTTAAGTCCCCTGTGGCATTAGCCGTGACCATGCAGCGTTTGATATCCGAGCGGTAACGGTTGGGCAAAAATGCGGGATCTTTGATTTCAAGGAGCATCGGCACGGGGTTGCCATTGGCTTGACCGCCACTTGGGGCTTCAACACCATTTAATAGTCGCGCCCGGGCAAAGCTTCCTGTAATGAGGATATCGTCCGCCTTTTTCTCCCTTGTTCGGTTTTTAGCGATATCGTCATTTTTATTTGTAGCCGGACTTTCAACAGAAGAGGGCTCACTCACTTTTTTAATGACAATACGAGGCGCATCATTTGCTCGGGCTCGGTTGTTCGCGGGAACCGAAAGACTGTGACTCGGAGTTTGAGGGATGAGACTGCCCATTTGTTCGCTCGCCACGGCATCAAAAGCGGCGTTGAATGACTCTTCTTTTAACCCGACTTGCTTTTCTCGTTTTTTGCGCTCATCCTCTCGTTTTATTTGTGCGGAAAGTGCGGCCATTTCCTTTTCAAGCGCCGTGACTTTGGCGCCATAGGTGGTGACAAAGTGCTCTTCGTTAAAGGAGTCGTTTTGCAAATGAATCGTTGTGGAAGGCGCGGGACTTCGCGTTTGGCTTTTATCCTGAGAGAAAAAGGCCACGACAATGGCAAACGTTACTAGGGCCGTCACAACCGAGGCTAAAAGAACCCATTGACGAAGTCGGATACGAAGATTTCTCATGGCATCACCTCTGCCTCGAGATTGGAGACGATATAAACACGAGTGGACTCATTGGGCGCTAGGTTTGCTTGGCTAATGGCAACCGCTAAAACGCCTTTTTGATAAAAGAATTTTTCTTCAAGCGTGACAAACTGTCCGGAGGTGTTTTTGTGAGTTAAAACTCGGGCTATTAAGGAATCAGACGTTAGGCTCTTCGTGCAAAAGGCACCACAGCGGTTGGTTGCGTGAAAACCTTCCGGAACTTCGTCTCGAGCCAATGCGCGGATTAATCGTGTGACTTTTGCTTCAAAGTCAGGAGAGGCTTCAATGGACTCGGCAAACGTTTTCTGCTTATAAAGCGCATTGGTCTTTTTCTGTTTTTCGATGCCTCTTAGTACTATTTCCTGGCTTCGGGTATTTTGAGGTAAGAGCGTTAGCGCAAAGGTGCTTTTGTCATCGGTGGTTAGAAAAAGGGCGCTCGCGACTTCACTTTTGGGAAAAACGAAAATTTGTCCCGTCAGAGCATCAGTCTGAACTTCGAGCTGCGTATTGTCATAGATAGCGTTAATGATCTTTTTGCCTTCAACCGCAATACGGTTGGGCCCGCTAAGACTAACGGAGTAAGCGGGTGTGCTTTGGGCTTTTACTTGAGGGCGAGTCACGGATTCAAGGGCTTGCTGTACGGAAGAGTCAAAGTCCTCTGAATAGTCCGGTGCCATCCCGGCAACACCTGTGAGCGGAATCAAGGCACAAAAAGAGCCCGCAAGACATAAAGTCTGAAGTATTTTCATGGTTAATCGGAATACGTTAGAGAGAAGAGTCAGAGTTTGATATTGGTTTATCGTTTTGCTCTGAATCAGAAAGAGAAAGAAGGTGCAGGCGGCCGGCGACCAATGAAAACTTCACGTTGATCGTGGCTTTTTGCCTGAGCGTTTCAGTTTTACCGATAAAGTGTTGACGAATCCCATTGGCTTTCACCGTTAATTGATTGGGATTGATATCCATGGATTCAATCGCGAAAAAACTGCTCGCATGCAGGCGCTTTATTTCATCGGCTTGCCGTTTGAGCATTTCATCAATTTCACCGAACGCTGAAGGCGAGGCATGCTTCAAGAGCAAAAGGCGGTTGTGATCAACATTGATCGGTGTGATGTTGAGTGCTAAAGACAAAATGTCTCGCGAAACCAGTGCCAAGTACTCTTCATCGATATGTGCTTGAGCTACTGTGACCGGATGCGTTACTTCGTTGATTCCGACTGGAACCAATACGGTTGAGACAACGTCTTTTTTTAATAAAAAACCTGCGGCTAAAAAAGTATTACTAAGCAACGAGGTTGCTAAAATAGCGAGCGTCAGACGTTTGAGCCCTAATCTTGCAGCCAAATCAGAAGAAATGAGTTCGTAGGCGTTCATGGTTTTAAAAACCTTTCTTATCCCATGAAGTTGCGCCGAAACGATTCAGGTGAGCGACAAAAAGGTTTACCGGGCAAATACCAGTAAAGCGTATGAATTCCGAAACCTTTAGCTCGTCCCTGACGGATTTTGCTCCAGGCCTTAGAGAAGAGAACCCCCAGAATAGCTCCCACTATCAAACTCCCCACCATAATGCCGATTGCAAAACCGAAGACAAAAAGCGCCGCCACGTCAAAATCCCAAATAAAGATTTTGGCGTTGGCATCCAATTCACGAGGAACCGGTACCAAACCCATCTCGTTTCGGCGCGAACTCATGGTTTCTCCTTAAATGAGAGCTGTCAAGATACCTTCAACAACGCTTGGGGCCACCAAAAGACACATGGCAGCGGCCACGCAGCCCACCGCGCCCATAATGGAGCCACGGATAATGCCGACACCTAAACCCACAAGCAGGAAGATCAAGGCAATGGCTCGTCCCAAGTAACCAGTCGCCCACTTATAGACTAAGTCATAGAGTTGAGAAAATTCACTGCCTGTTTGAGCAGCCAGTGCGGCCGAAGAAGCAAGACCCAGAACAAAGAGTAAAGGGAGATGTTTTCGCATTCATTAATCCTTTCATTATTTTTTAGAAAAGTGCTGCATACACAAAAGCGTATGACGGCACAGGGGCGTTATCGTGCATGAAGAGGATTGATTCTGGCAAGTCGCTTTTTCGGTCACTGAGTGCTTATACAATTGGCAAATTTCTGAATAAAAAAGCAAGAATTTGTTTGTTGTCCAAAATCTTCGTTGACAAGGCTTTCCAGACGACAAGTTCGGCCAATTTCTCGCTTTTTTGACGCTTATCAAGGAAGAACAAATTTCAATCAGCGTTCTAGCGAAAAGAATAACAAAGGAGTTATTAATTGAGGTTTAGTTATTTACGATTTACTAACTTATACATGACTAAATTAAGAACAACATAAAGTTGTTGAACTCTAGGTCCGTAGATAAACTTTTGTCACAATGAACTGTCTATTCCATCAAGTTTTATGAAAAACGCTAATCAAACAGTTAATAAGAGTGTTTCTCGAGAGTCTAACTTTGATTTATTAAGAATTATTTGTGCTTTTGCTGTAGTGGTTATTCATGTGAGTGCTCAGTTTATTGGCGCGATGACAGGCGACCCACAGTACGTTGGGATGGAGTTTCATGACGTCTTCAATAGCACCTTATGGAATGTTTTATCTCGGTTCGCAGTTCCTTGTTTCGTAATGCTTTCCGGAGCCTTTATTCTGGCAAATGATAAAAATGCCGATTTTTCTTTTTTCTATAAGAAGTCACTTCGTAAATTTTTCTTACCGCTATTGCTATTCAGTTTTCTTTATTACCTATATTCGAACATTCTTATTGTTGGCGGACACTTCTAGATTCAAAAGCCGGAAGTTTCGTCATGGGGGGTCTTTTCGGAACCTTTGTTAAATTGGTTCAAAGGAGTTCCTTTTTATCACCTTTGGTATATGTATATGTTAGTGGGCTTGTACCTTTTTGCGCCGCTTCTTATTCTTTTAAAATACCAAATAGGTGATAAGTTTTTTGAAAGAACTGCATGGAGTTTATTGCTTCTTTCCGGAATGTTTGCTTGGGGGAGGGATGTCGTAGCTTATTGGAATCCAGGATATTGCTTTAATTATCTTGGATATTTCATGTTGGGTTATGTTTTAAGAAAGAAATCTAGGCCAAACAATTTCAGAGGACTTCTATACATTCTTTTGGGAGTCTGTGTTGAGTGTCTCATCGCTTTTTTACGATATGAAGAAATTACATGTTGTATTGAGGAAGGTTCGCGTTAATGGATCGACCCGCTCAGTCCTTTGATTATTTTGGCATCTATCTTTATTTTTTACGGTTTTGCTCTACTTAAAATCAGACGTTCATTTGCATTCTTATCCGGCCTAACATTTGTCATTTATTTGGCTCATGCCGGTATTCTTCAGGTTATTCAAATATTATCAGGCGAACATTTCTTTAATCTATACGATGTCACTGGAGAAACAAGGTTTAGTATTCCCATAATTTGTATACTGACCTTCACTTTGTCCGCTTTGTTTGCCTATTTTTATGAAAAACTCAATATTAATAAGCATATGGAGTCAATTGTTTTCCAACGAAATAAATTACCTTAGAAAACACGTCCATGAGCGCCATTAGGGACAGTCTTTTACATCCCTAATCGGTGCTCAGTATAAGAAGATTAGCAGTTGAATTCTTAGCGGTAGTAGTTGGCCGTGATTTGGTGAAGGCATACGGCTAACAAAATAAAACCGGCAAGTATCCAAAAAGGATCAATCCAAATCGGAGCCAAGCTCATAATGAACATCAGTTCAATCAGAACAAAAAATAGAGCAAGCGAAACACGAAATTTCAATGAACTGGATGGTCGGAATTTAACGTGACGCACTTCTCTGACGCATAGCGCGTCCAGTACAACGACCAACATTAAAGGCAAAAAGGAAATGCCCAATAGTCCAGTGACGAGAACTCTGCCCAAGGCCAATACAATGAGCGCAAACATAGCCTGAAAATAAGGTTGTTGGGAAATTCGGTGAGTGGCTGCTTGAAGCTCGTGGTCGGTTTCTCCAACTGAATAAGCTAATGTCGAGTCACCGCCGGCTGGTATTGGAGAGGTCAATAAAACGTTCTGGATCGATTGAAGAGCACAGTCAATACTATCGACTAAATCAAACCCCAAGTGTTCAGTTTGCCAGGAGCGTTCCCGCTCAATCAATTCAAAAATTGAGGCTTCATTTTTGGCTCCCGGCCACCAAATAAGCGAAATCGCAACGCAAAAAATAAGACTTAACCAAAGAAATCGGGACATGATTTATTAACTCCTCTGACTGATAAGAATCGGGCAACGGGTTTTGTAGATGTATCCAGCTGATACCTGAACAATTGCTTCACAATTCGGAAGTTTTCCTAAAAATTCGGGTGGAAAAATAGGCTCTAATTCCGTATTCATTTGACGAGAAAGCCCGGAGTGATAGTCAGGAGACAGGTTGTCAGAAGCCCGATTATTAATCGTGAGACTTTGATTGGCGATATACGTATTGCCCAGCGTTTCAACAATGAAATTTTGAGTCATCTGGTCTTTTGTTCGCAAAGCGATGAGGTTATTGAGGTTTCCTAATACAACGTGAGCGGCTTCCACACTTCCCATGCGATGAGCAAGATCCGCAATGGTTTGCATGGCGCAGGTGGTTTGAATACCCGATTCGGCACCCTTATTGAGAATTTCAATGAGAGGAACATTGATGACGTTTGAGACTTCATCGATAAAAAGGCTGATCCTTTGCGAGTTAAGTGCAGAAAGGCCAAGGTTGTAACGTCTTCCGGCAATATTGGCAAGGTCTGCGAGCCAAATACCGGCAAGTGTAGATGCCACTGTTGGGTTAGGCATAGAATCTAATCCAATGTAGAGCACGTGACCACCATTGATCACTTTTTCAAGACTCATCACAGGACGCGTGTCATGAGGATCGGTGACGGAAGGCGAGAGACTGTCGGCTAACTTTCCCGTTGTCAACATTGAAAGGATCGGTAAAAGGGACGCCGTGATTTTTGAATAGTGTTCCCGATTATGACGAAACACTTCGATGAGTCCGTCAATAGCGGGGTCAGGTGCAAGGTGATGAAGCTCTGTTTCATAAAGTGCCACAAGCACCATGAGCTTATCGGAGACGGAGGGCATCGGCGGACGACCGGCTTTTTCACGCAGTTCAGCGAAGTTTCTTTGCCAATCGTGATCAGCATGGTTTCTCGCATGTCGTTCCAATAAAGGCTCAAGCAAGTCGTAGATGCCGAGTTTTACGTATTTGGCAATTAAGGGCAAAGTTGGACGAATTTCCAATGCAATTAACCCTTGAGCAATCGCGTTTACCGCCATCCAGGCAAAATTGGCGAAGCTTTCATCCATGTTGGGTGGAAAGGCTTGACGGATGCGCGAAGCAATTTCAGTAGCATTGGTGAAACTGTGCATGGGATCAAGTCTTACTCCGGTATCAGGAAAAGCCGGGTGAAAAGTGAGGGGATCATCGCGTCCGCAAGCCCTGCAAGCATGCAAGATGTTGTCTTTTAAGCGTGAGGAATGTTTGGGATCAATCACAATGACAACATCGCCTCGGGCAATCGCTTGAGCAACCAGGTGACTCAAATAAACCCCCTTGCCCGCCTGAGTGGTTCCGCAAAGACAAAGTCCCCCTTCAAAGTTTTTCAAAGGCCGAAAGAGCGAGTCATCTATGTCGCTCACACCATGAATGATGGGTAATCCCGCTGCTTCATCAGGCAAAATTTGGTTGGGTAAAAGAAGGCTGCTAAGCCACTTGGGTAATAAGAGCTTTGTCCAGTCCAGTTTCATCAACTCATAGAGCTTTTGCGAGTGCTCAGGCCACCATCGAAAACCAATCCCAAGCCACAGATCATGCGGATGACCTTTCATGATTTTGTCCAATTCTTTAAATGTCATAAAGGTGACTTTGGAACCGGATAAAGATGCCCTTGCCGTGAGCACTTTAAGTGATTCATAGGAACGCTTTATCAGAAAAGCCACGGTAAGTGTCCACAAAATCGAGCACCAAGACAAGGGCAAACGGTGCGTGAAATAAAGCCATGTGACATAACCAAAGCCAATCGTCCAGGCGGCCACGGCATAACCTTCAAAAGCAGGGCGCCAGCAGTCATAGCGCTCGAAGGTTTGAGAGGTTCTTTCGCTATGAGTCATGAATTTTCCTCCTCGCAAAAGTTAAAGCTCAGTTGATCAGATGATTGGGCTTCATGACGGATAAAAGCGAAATGGGGGGATGGTTTTCTATGGTGAAGCGCCGTAAAAATTTCCTTAAACGATAAATCGTTACCTTCGAGCCTAGCGCCAAGACAGTCAGCTTTTAAAATCACTCCGCGCTGAAGCGATCCGTGAATATCGGTATGAGTCACCCAGAGCGGTTCACCTCGATCATTTTCATAGATGAGGTTATTGCTTAATAATGATGTCACCAATCGTTCGAATGTAAGGTCTGCATTGAGGAAGTTAAGATGGTCGGAGAGAAAAAGCCCTTCATCAATTAATAGTTCAGAAACTTTTTGGGGTTCTGTATTTAATAAATCAAAAATCGCGGAAAGTGCGGGATTTGAACTTTCATATTTTTCATTTATATGCCAAGTAATAGTGTTTTGTTGAGTAACCATCTGTTCAGAAGGAATGTGTTGTGTAAAGACTTTATCCGTGGACTCTAAAATTTCACGGGTGAGCTGAGAAAGCGCGCAGGATTGCTCTTCATTAAGTTCAGTCTCAAAATTTCTCTTGATGGTTTTGGCGTATAAGTTCTTGTTACCGGTAAAGAAATGAGCATCAGATAGTTTGATCGCTTCTCGGGGCTTGGCGTTAGGGGTAACCGTAATCCAGCAGGTTGCAAGTCCCTTCTTTGAAGGAATTGTTAAACCGCTTTCCAGAAGGCAGCCAGCCCAAATATCAGGGTCTGTGGGTAGATCGGTTAAGCCGAAATTTGTGAGGTCATCAATGAGAATCGGGCAAATGTCAGGCCAATATAAAAAGAGGCCGTCAGCTCCTTTTCTTAACGGACTGTCTTTAGCATTAATTGCCCAATCATTCAGAATCCTTGCTCGAAGGATTCGAATGAGCGTATTCTGCCAACCGTGTGGCGCTAAAACCTTTCCAAGTTTGGCTCCCATCTGTTCACGTTCAAATTGGCAGGCTCTAAATACTCCAAGGTCCCGAGCCTTGATAACGGACGATGAAAACTCTTCAAAATCGGAATCAGCGGTCAGGCATTTCATCAGTTCAATGAGCGGTAAAGGACCTGCGTCTCCCAACCAAGCCATCGTTTCAGAGACCAAAATGTGTCTGGCGTAGAAAAGTCGTAAGTTTTGCCTGGATTGAGTAACGGGAGGCGTACTCTTCCAATGAAGCGCTAACTCTATTGAAGTGTTCTTATCAAGTTTCTCTCTGACCCAAGTGTCATAGGGCGTCGCCAAAGGATTGAAAGCTAAATGGTTCACATGATTGTTTTCGTTGATGTGAAAAAAGGCGTTTTCCTGAGTGATTGAATTTTCTGCGATAGAAATTTTTTCAAACGTATCCAGGAGAGAACATAACCCAGCCAATAGAGCGGCTGCCTTTAACCTTCCTTGTAAGAGGTGCTGCGCCATGATGTTCTTTTCAAGCTGTACCGTGCTTTCCATAATTTCCACAGCGTAGGTAGCTGCTTGAATACTTCCTTTGAATAGCCCATCTTGACCGCTAAAAACACCATTGGCGCTATAAGGCAAGTGTCCGCACAAAAGAGCTAATTGGCGAATGCAAGGTAAAATTTTTGAGTCCCAACTCCCGGTGTCCGAATAAGCTAATTTGAGTCTTTTGATCAGAGTATCGTGTTTGGTTAAAAATTTATTTATTTCAATGGGTTGCAAGAAGGGGATGAGGTGTTGCCCCTTTTTGTTTTTAGGGTGACGCTCATTAAAAAACAGGAAAGACATTATGCGTACACTCCATGAAAGTAGTTGTGTACGACAGTCTTTAAGCACGTACGGTTTGTAATCCCATTGTTAATGGCTTCGAGCATTCGTCGATGTTCATCATCTAGCATGGGACTAACCGGAAATATCCCCATTTGTCGGATGGTGGGTAAGGGAGCCTGGGTTCCATTTCCAAAATAATCCAAAAAGCTATCAGGGAAGTGATTCTCTTTGACAGGATGGGTGAATTGTGGAGCAGGGAGTTGGCCTTTAAGACTGAGCCAATAAAAAAGATTAACGCCTAAGTGAAAGTCATCCGACTTGTTGGCGATAAAGGTCGGAGCGCAGCCGACAATATCAATTGCTTTGATGAAGGCATGAATGTGACTTAACCCAAAACGTAGCTGTAGGTTAAAAAAGCGGTCAGCTAAGAAAAGGGTGAATCGATGAATACAGTTTCGCTCAAGACTTCGTTTCTGAACAAAAGTATTGGGTACAAATTCACCCTTGGGGACAAATTGTTCACGAATATTTTTGATTAAATAAGGAGTTTTTCCGGTTAGTTCCGCAACAATCTTATGTGGAAGTTTAGAAGTAATAAGTTTTTCAAGTGGCACTTCAAGATTATTTAAATTCCAACTCGGGGGGGGGTAATTTGTTGATTTTCAATAAATTTCTTTCCATCTGGGTGCCGATGAAAGATAGAGATATTAGATCTAGATTTTGCTTTTAAAATGTCCCAATGAGCATGCGTTAGTACCAGTCGATCGTGCAAGCACTGACCGAAAGGAACTTTGGCTGTTGCTGTCAACGTGTGATGCGCATCATGAAGTTGGTGTGAAAAGTGAAGGCTTTGCCACAGACTCTTAATCCATTTGGATGTCTTATGGTTTGTGGGTCGCTGCGCGATTTTGAGAGAAAAGAAAGGAATAGGGTATAGTCCCACTCTTTTGATGACGTCTTCTATTTTGAGTTCCTCTAATTCTTCAAAAGGAACATCGTAAAAATGGGTATCCTCAATGATTGAATAGCGGTGCGCTTTAATTTTGGCGCAGTTTAAAAGTGTTATGAAGTTGTAGGCGTAGATATTTTGCATTTTCCTAATACAAGCAAAAGTGTAAAAACTACGTGGGAGCTTCGTAAGGGAGCGCAAAATTGTAATGATTCACTTAAAAATTTAAAGAGCAAATGTAGAAAAAAGAACCTTTATAACCGCTTTGCCTTACAATGGAGACTATCGTCTTGTGGATCAAACAAAGGAAATCAAGTGTCGGTTAACAGTATGACGGGCTTTGCCCATCTTCAGATTGAAACGCTTTTAGGGGTGCTCGCAATTGATGTGAAAAGCGTTAATTCTCGCTATCAGGAAATTGCAATACGTTTACCTGAAGAATTGCGTTTTTTGGAAGGTGACGTTCGTACCCTGTTAGCGAAAAGTGTTGCTCGCGGCAAGATTGAATGCCGGATGCAATGGGTTGGGGAAGCGGTTTGTGAGCAGACTTTAAATCAAACAGCAGTGACTAATCTTCTATCTCTACAAAAAGAAGTGGAGGCGATTCAACCCGACGTAAGACCGTTAACTGTTTCTCAAATTTTGAGTTTCCCAGGAATTCTAGAGCCTAAGAGTGTCAATTTTGATGAATTAAAAATTCAGGTTTTAGAGGGATTAAATAAGACGCTAGAAGTATTTTTAGAAGCGAGAAGACGAGAAGGTGAAGCGTTGGCCGTTGTCTTAAATGACTATTGTGATCGAATAGAAGAAACGGTCAATGAATTAGCACCTAAGATTTCTGAGATTATTACCAGCATCCAAAAGAAGCTTGAAGAACGTTTGGAAGACGCTTTATCCAAGACGTTGGTTGATCGCTCAACATTGACTCGAGAAGAAGTTAGTGACCGCATTCGTCAGGAAGTGATTCTCTACGCTATTAAATTAGATGTTGATGAAGAGATGAAGCGGTTGTTAACGCATGTTAAGGAAGTAAGACGCTTGCTGAGCCATGGAGATGAAGTAGGTAAAAGATTGGATTTCATGATGCAGGAGCTAAATCGTGAAGCCAATACGTTGGGTAGTAAAGCGGCCGCCATTGAAATGACTCAAACGTCTTTGACTTTGAAAGTCAATATTGAAAAGATGCGTGAGCAGGTTCAAAACCTTGAGTAATTTTTTGTTGACCGATGGCAGAAGTTTCCCGCACAGCCCGAGTTATCCAGAATGCAAAAGTAGCATTGTTCTTCTATTGCATTAACCTGGTTTTGCAGTTTTTTTCCAGAAAGATTTTTTTAGATTACCTAGGGGCTGAATTACTTGGGTTAAATACCACTGCGCAAAATCTCCTACAGTTTTTAAATCTTGCAGAGTCCGGTATTGGTGCGGCAGTAGCTTTTGCCCTTTATAAACCATTGAGTCAAAAAAATAGGCAAGAAATTATTGATATCGTTTCGTTGCAAGGGTGGTTTTATCGTTGGGTTGGGTTGTTTGTTATTGTGGGTTCAATTGTCTTAATGGCATTTTTCCCGTGGATTTTTGCTAAAGCGGATGTTCCTTTGGTTTACGTATACGGAACATTTGTAGCCTTTTTGATCAGTGCGTTATTGGGTTACTTTATCAATTACAAGATGATCGTTTTGTCGGCTGATCAGAAAGAATACAAGATTACCATTGAAACTCAGAGTGTAAAAGTAATAAAAGTTTTTATTCAGATGTGGGCCGTATGGCAACTTCCTCATGGTTATATATGGTGGATGGTGTTGGAAGTTTTAGGGACAGTAATAATATCTATTAGATTGAATTATTGTGTTAAAAGAGAGTACCCATGGTTAAAAACAAACATTGCAAAAGGAAAAGAACTTAGCAGATGCTACCCAATCTTAATGAAAAAAACTAAACAACTTTTTTTCCATAAGGTAGGAGGCTACGTTTTAGGACAAACAACACCTTTAATTGTTTATGCATTTACTTCGCTAACAATGGTTTCTATTTATGGGAATTACCTACTTATTATGTCAGGGTGTTTATTTTTGGTAAATGCTTTTTTTAGAGGAGTAGATGCAGGTGTAGGTAATCTTGTTGCACTAGAGGAGAAAACAAAAATTAAACAGGTGTTTTGGCAACTAATGACTTTACGCTTATTTATTGCAGGACTTGCTTGTTCGGGTATATGGCTTTTATCTGAGTCTTTTATTAAGTTGTGGGTTGGGCAAGCATACGTAATGTCGAGTCTGCCAACGGCTATTTTAACAACTACGTACTTTATCCATATGACAAGAAATTGCGATGCATTCTTAAGTGCCTATGGTTTATTTCAAGACATCTGGGCACCTATTATCGAGTCCTTGCTTAATATATCCTTATCTTGTTTGTTCGGTTCTTTTATGGGGATTACTGGAATTTTTCTCGGAGTTTTAGTTAGTCAGCTCATAATCATCTGCACGTGGAAGGTTTATTTTTTATACAAAGATGGATTTCAAGATAACTTTACTGAGTACATTGTACTATATACGAAAAAGATTCTTATCTTACTGGTGACCTGTTTTGTCATTTCACTTTTTATGGAAGGTGAACCTGTAGATGGATTTCTGGCTTGGGGTATTAAAGCTCTTGAAGTTACTATGTGCTATATAGTGATAGCTTCGGTTCTTTTTTGCTTATTTGATTCTTCTTTCAGAGAAATAATACGAAAAGTTTATTACCATTTGACCTAGTGAAGATTGTTTATGTCACTTAATTACTCAATGAAATAGTTTAATTTAGGGTTTAAAAATGAATCCAAGTGGCAATTTTTCTGTCCTTTTGTCGGTTTATAAAGGAACCAAAGACGATTATTTGAATCAAGCATTATTAAGTATTTGGGATTGTCAGACTTTAAAGCCATCTGAGATTGTTTTGGTTCAAGACGGAGAGGTTAATCACTCAGTAAGTAAGGTAATTGCCATTTGGAAAAAGAAACTTGATACTAGATTTAAATGGATAAAGCAAGAAGCCAATTTAGGGTTGGCAGAGTCTTTAAATCATGGGTTAACGCATTGTTCTTGCGATGTTGTGGCCAGGATGGATGATGATGATATTGCATTACCCAATCGGTTTCAGCTTCAGTATAACTATATGAGTAATCATCCGGAGGTTGGGGTTCTTGGTTCGCAAATAGAAGAAAGAGATTCTTCAATGAAACGAATTATTGGAGAAAGACAGGTTCCTGAGAATCATTTGCAAATTATAAAATTCTCCAGATATCGTTCTCCGATTAATCACCCTTCCGTTATGTTCAGAAAATCCATAGTGTGCAAGTACGGTGGATATCCAAAAATATACCCAGAGGATTATGCCTTATGGGGAAAATTGATTACTAAAGGTGTAATCTTTCACAATCTACCTAATAAATTACTCAGAATGCGGGCTAGTGAAGCAATTTTGTATCGTCGGGGTTTCCGATTTTTCTGTGGAGAATTGAAAGTGCTTTACTACTTATATCGGCTTGGATTACTAAATTTTTGGCAGTTTTTTTGTCAAGTTAATATTCGTTTTATTGCAAGAACAAGTCCCAAATGTGTGAAAATGGGACTGTATAAATTTTGCAGAAAATAGGCCCTTATTTAATCAAAACCTGAAAGGCAGGACGGTCTCTTTGACTAATTAATGGTCCCTAGTATACTGGATGGAGATTAATTAGTCAGAGGCGCTACCTTGTCTCCTAGATTCCAATCTAGTCACATGATTAATGGCACTAGTATTGAAATAGTTAGATGTAATAATTGCCAATTTTTATTAACTTTTATTAAGGTCTAAATAGTTAGTATGTTGCGATTCGTGATTAATTTAGATAATTCGTTAGATCGTTGGGTAAGTATGTGTGAGAAATTTGACTCACTAGGGTTAGAAGTTGAGCGTGTTTCAGCAATTGATAAGAAGAAATTAACCAAAGAAGAAATTTTGAAATTGACTAAAGTTAAGACTATGTATGACAAAGCGATATGTCCCCGAAGTCTTTTCGCAGGCGAAATAGCCTGTTTTCTGAGCCACAAGTTATGTTGGGAAAAACTCCGATTATCAAAGGAAAATTTTGCTTTAGTTATGGAAGACGATATAAAGTTCTCTGCTAGAACAGAAAATTACTTATCAAGCTTGGATTGGGTACCCAAGGGGGTACACCTTGTGCAGTTATCGACTTTAAATCCTGCACCAGTTAAGACCAAAGTTGATAGGGTTATTGTTATGAAAAATGGAGACACCTTGGTTCATCCTTTATATCCTGTGTCTTGGGGAACTCAGGCGTATTTAATCTCTAAGCCAGCTGCGATGTTAGCTTTAAAATTGACGAAAAATATTGGGATGCCTGTCGATGATTTTTTGTTTCATCCGATGTCTTTGTTTTCCCGAAAATACCCAGTTTATAAGCTAAATCCTTCCATAATTATTCATGAAGATATAAAAGCTTTTAGTAGCACGCTTGAAATAAACCCTGAAGCAAAAAGCACGAGAAAATCAATATCTTTAGATCGTTTATTGATGCAATCAATTTATGGAATAAAGGTTTTAATTTGTCGAAAACAGAAAATTCTTTATTTTTCTTAAAACTAGTTCTAGCTTTTGAATTCTTTATTCAAAGTAATCCTTGTATCTTTGACCTTTAACTCGACGAAGAGAATTATGCAAAATCAATAGAAGTTTCAGAGCAGTCTCACAGTATTTTAAAAGCCACAAAACAAAAAAAACTTTATATGAAATGTAGTTATGTTTCAAAAGGGAAATCGCTTCTAAAAAGTATGTTTCGTTCGTTTCCCTGATGAAGTCTTGTTCTCCTATAGGGTAGACAGATTTTTTATGCCATTGACTTACAGATTGGTAGATTGCCAAACAGATTGCAGCTGAAAAAATTTGGGAATATAACGAATCCTTCTTGAAATGCGAAAAAATTTTTAGCCTTGAGTGTAAAAGTTTATAGTTAAAAAAACTAGCATTGCAAATACTGGACTTTCTCTGTCGATATTGGTAACTTTGGCTGTCCAGACAGATAGGATTTCGACTATCCATGACAGCGAAACTACAAAAGATTTCATCTTCACAGAGAGATTTACTACTTTCAAAACGTAGATTCCTTATTAACTTGGAGGAAAAAAGCTTAGTGCATATGTACCCTCCACTAACTGGAGTGTTTTCCCAAGGATGAATGCTAAATAAAAGTTTTAGAGCATCGGCGACTGAAAGTGCTTTTACTTTTAGTGAAGATGATGCGGATGTTTGTAGTAAGTTTTTTTTTAGTAACCTTAGACCAGAAAATACAAAATCAGAGTCGTACGCTAAAGCAATTTCAACAAGCTTTTCAACATGATCGGGATCACATATATCATCACTATCAACAAAAATTACAAAACTTCCCTTTGCATGTTCAATACCTAAATTTCGTGCACTAGATACTCCTTGGTTTTTCGTATGAAAAACGGTGAATCGTTTATCGTATTTGGCAAACTGGTCACAGATATCCCCAGACTTATCAGTAGAGCCATCATCAATTAATAATACATCTAAATTTTTGTACGATTGATTTTTAACCGAACACAAACAGTCGTATAAATATTGTTCGACATTAAAAACAGGGATAATTACAGATACAAGCGGATGGTTAGACTCCATCAATAACGAGCTCCTGTTCGGTTTAGTTATATTTCCTAATTTTGTCACAATCTCTTAGCCAAGTATTATAAAAAGCTGATAACTTACCCGTACTGTTATCAGTAAAATACACCTGCTTACCTAAAAGGTAAGCTAGGATCATACCGTGTAATCTCGATGTAATTATTGTATCGTATTGAGATATAAAGTTAACTCCAGTTTGAATCAAAAACTTCTTCATGACCTGTTCATAGTAGAAATCCAGAGTCTTGTCGGCAAGAGCAGATCCTCTAAGATGAAGTTCTCTACTGATTCTCAATAATAACCTAAACATGTAGATAGAAGGACTTTTGATCTTAAATGATGGCCAATCTTTAGTTTCGACTTCCGTGGGGACTATTATTGAACCGCTAAATTCTCTATCTGTTCTACGAATATAAAGGGTTGATCTATTAGATTTGTTATTTTTTTGGGTTGTTGTTATCCCCTCAAGATACAGTGCCATATCTGGGACTAACAATAATCGCCCAGAATCGAAAAATTTCTTTAAATTTTCAAAACTAGTTGTGTCTCTAACGCAAATATACAAAAGATGATGCTGATTAAACTCTTCCATGTGCCTTTGCATGAGAGCAGAGTTGTTATAATGAACAGATTGTGGCAAAACAATAATCTTATTTTTTTTGTATTTCCTAACGACTCTAAGTCTAAAATCTTGCACTACTGTCCAAAATAAATTTTTAAGCACA
>CAJMEC010000003.1 GCA_905212345.1 uncultured Sutterella sp.
ACAACCTAGACTAATTAACTTATATTCCCCTAAAGAATTAGCTTTTCTAATCTATCTCACTTATGAGCAAATGATTCTTCATCCATAAAATAAAAAAATATTTTTATAAAAAGAGAAAAAATATGGATAAGAAAGTCGCTACAAGATACATCCCGATCGGTTTGATGCTGTTTGCTCTTTTCTTTGGCGCCGGTAATTTGATTTTCCCGGCTTCCATGGGCCAGAACTCCGGCGTTAATGTTTGGTATGCCTTAATCGGTTTTTGTATTACCGGCGTGGGTATGCCACTTTTGAGCGTGATGGCTATGGGTTACTCCGGTTGCAATGATTTGCAGGAAGCTGCCGGACGCGCTCATCCGCTCTACGGATTGTTTTTTACGATTGTGGCGTATTTGGCGATTGGTCCTTGCTTTGCTATTCCTCGTACCGGAACGGTTGCTTTTGAAATTGCTGTCAGTCCCTTCTTGGATAAAGAAAGCGTCGAGTTTGGCTTGCCTATCTTTTTGGCGGTGTTTTTCTTGATTTCTTTTTGGCTTTCGGCCACCCCTCAAAAGTTGGTGGATCGTATCGGTAAACTTTTGACGCCTGCATTGGTGCTGACAATTGTTTTGTTGATTGTGCAATCATTTGTTTCTCCTTTGGGTGAACCTCAAGCTCCGACAAAGGCCTATGCAACGCCTGTGATTGCCGCTGTACAGGGTGTTTTGGATGGCTACAACACGTTGGATGCAATCGCCGCTTTTGTCTTCGCAACCCTTGTGATTAATGTTGTTCGCGAAGACTGTGGTTTGACCGATCGCGCCGAGATCACCAAGCAGGTTTATAAGTCCGGTATTGTGGCTGTTGCTCTGTTGGCTTTCATTTATATTTTTATCGCCAAGATAGGTGCAGAGAGTGTTCCTGCGATCGGCATGCAAACGACCGGCGCTCCGGTGTTGGCCGAATCCGCGAAAATCCTTTTCGGTAACGCAGGCGCTATTATCTTGGCTGTCATTGTGTTGTTGGCTTGTTGGTCGACCGCCATCGGTTTGATTACTTGTTGCGCAGCCTATTTTCTGAAGTTGACGGGACGCTTTACTTACCTCTATTGGGTGACCGTTTTCTCAATCGTGTCGTTTTTAGTCGGGATGTTCGGTCTTGAAACCATCATTACCTCAACGGTTCCGGTGCTGATGTTTATTTATCCATTGGCTGTTGTGTTAATTGTGCTTTTGTTTACCGATAAGTTATTTAATGGCAGACAATGTGTTTACGCTTTTACCATTGGCTTTACATTTATTATGGCGTTGATCAACGGCATGGAAACAGCCAATATCAAGTTTGAAGCATTGGAAAATGTTTTAACCACCTACTTACCAATGCATACATTGGGGTTGAGTTGGATTTGGTTTGCATTGATCGGATACATCTTGGGACTGTTGTGGATGAAATTTGTGCCGGCTAACAATAGCTAAACAAATACCTCCGTAAGTCTTATTGTCTTGGCCTGAAAAAGTCTCCCTCCATGTTTGATAGGCAAAGAGCCTATCAAACATGTGTGGCCTGGCCCTAATTCCAAAGAAAGAAATATTGCCGATTTGCGTCATAAATTTTCTCCGTGCGCAGCTCGTGCGTTTTCATAGTCGCATTTCATGGATTTAATTTTCGATTGTCTTGGTTGATTCTCTTTAGACTTTTAACCAAGCCCTAGAAATAAACATATTTGAAAAGATCTAGACTCATTAAGAGTGTTTATTGAAATGGGTTTGAATTAGAACCTCTATAATCCCCCTATTTGCTATTTTCTCGAGGTTTCACATGTCGATTTTGATGCCGGAACCTAAAAATACTCTGCTAGGTAAGGATACAGTCTATAGTGATCAATATAACCCTGGCTTGTTACAGCCGATTTCTCGCGCTCTAGGGCGTGATGCAATCGGAGACCATCATTTCAAAGGGGTGGATATCTGGCGTTTATATGAACTGTCATGGTTAAACAGCCAAGGCGTGCCGCAAACGGCGGTGGCTGAGTTGTTTGTGCCGGCCTCGACTCATTCAATTGTTGAATCGAAATCGTTAAAACTGTATGCCGGCTCATTCGCGATGACGCAGATGGGTAGCCAAGAGGAAGTGGCAAACCGCATGTCTGATGATCTGTCGCTTCGCTTAGGAGGCACGGTTAAGGTAAAGCTTTTCAGCATTCAGAATTATCCGGGACAGGTGAAAACGATGCCCGGGCTATCTCTTGACCATTTAACGCTTCCTGCGGGCGGTGAAATTTCAACCTATGAAACCGAACCGGGACTTCTTGAGTTTGATCCGCACTCAAGTGAAATAATTCAAAAGACTTTCTCGACAACCGTTTTTCGTTCTTTGTGTCCGGTAACCGGTCAGCCGGATTTGGCCAGCGTCATGATTAACTATAAGGGACGCGCTATTAGCCCAGAGGGCCTTTTAAAGTACCTCGTGTCATATCGATGCCATAAAGGGTTTCACGAGCAGTGTGTTGAGCAGATTTATCACGATATGCGCACAGTTTTTCAGCCAGAATTACTCGAAGTGTACGCATGCTTTACCCGACGCGGAGGGATAGATATCAATCCGTTTCGTTCATCGGTTCGAGAGCTGCCGGACGAGGTTATTCGCGAAATGCGCCAATGAGGGTTTAAGGTGTGGAGCGCCTGCAACTTGATTGATTCCTTGCTGTCAGTCAAGAAGTTACTTGTCGGTTTTATCAGAAAGAACGTGATCTCCGTCGAAGTGCGGAATAAATTTGGCGCTATCCGTGCGCCCCACTTGTATAAAACCCTTGGTGATACCAATGTTTCTCGCATGACGTACAACTTTTTGATATTCCAGTGTTGTCAGCGGACGATTAATTTCCGGATGTCTGCAGGCTTTAAAGAGCGGCATGTATTGATTCATAATCGAAACATAAACTTGGTCGCCAAAAGTTTCATGAATCCAGTCTAAACAACGGCAACTGTCGCGCCATTGCCAAGGCAAGACAAGATGCCGAATGATAAGCCCACGTCGAAGTTGTCCGGAACCGTCAAGCTCTGCCGGTCCCGTCATTTCGAACATTGTACGGATTGCCTCAGAGGCATAGTCAAAGTATTTTGAAACTCCCGAATATTTCTCACCAAAGCGATTGTCAAAATATTTAAGATCCGGAAGAAAGATGTCAATGAGTCCCGAGAGCATTCGTAGAGTCTCAGGCAGTTCATAGGCGTTGGAGTTGTAAACAATAGGCAGTGTTAAACCGCGCTCTTTTGCCGATAGTAAAGCTTCTCGGATTTGCCGCGTATAGTGACCCGGTGTGACGAGTTCAATACAGGATGCCCCGCGCTCGGCTTCTTCAAGGAAGATGTCTGCCAGACGTTGGGTCGAAATTTTGATTCCATTGCCTTTTGCACTGATTTCGTAGTTTTGACAAAAGCAGCAACGCAGATTGCAGTGTGAAAAAAAGATTGTTCCAGCGCCTTTTTTGGCTTCAAGAATCGGCTCTTCCCACGCATGCAAACTGACGAGGGCAACTTCAATATCGTCGCTTGCTCGACAAATACTACGCTTTAATCCTTCGGGTGTGGAACGATCTGTGTTGCAGTGACGCGGACAAAGGTTACAGATCATATTTGTAGAAAGCCGGAAGACGGATGTCGTTGATATATTTAACTGTTAAGGCAGGAGCACATGGTGGAGGCGGCGGGAATTGAACCCGCGTCCAGAAATCGTCCACAGCTGGATCTACATGTTTAGCTAAAACATTTAAAAAATCTTATTTCGCTTTGCGCCCTTTAGCCGGCTCTGACGAAACCAGACACTTTAAAATCTCAACACCCCCACAGTGTCCTCAGGGATGTCCAGCCTGTATGATATGAAACCACTGCCGGCGAACCGGCCCGGTCTAGAGGCAAACCGGTGTGGTCCTCGCCTTAATTAGGCGGCGAGAGCGAAACGCTTATTGTTGGCGTTTATTTTGTTTCCAGCGGATTTACAAGGTGACTGGACCTTGACATGCACCAAGCCACTTCGTGACCCCTGTCGAAACCAGGTCGCCCCCATGTGAACTTGTCGGACTGCTAATTATGGATGATTTTCAGAAAAAATGCTGAATCTACGCTGAACCATTTGTTTTTTCTGAAAAAATACTCGTCAAATTACTGCGATCATCTCATTTTTGCATTACAATGCGCTTCACTTTTGTTTGATAACAAAGTGTTTCAAACGATTTATCGTTTTTATTTTTAATAAATCGTGCCGACTTAAACGGCGCAAGGAATTATGGCAAAAGAAGATCTAATTGAAATGAGCGGTGTGGTGCTTGAAGTTTTGCCCGACGCTCGCTACCGCGTAAAACTTGATAATGGCCATGAACTGGTTGCTTACACGAACGGAAAAATGCGTAAGCACCATATTCGTATTTTGGCCGGTGATAAAGTCTCCTTGGAACTGTCCCCTTATGATTTAACCAAGGGACGCATCACGTTCCGTCACATTGAAGGTCGCCCGGCTGCAGCGCCTGCCGCTGGCGCCAATAATCGCCGCCGTTAATACTCCAACTGTTTGTTGTATTGCTAAGGACGCCTGAGGGATTCGGGCGTCCTTTGTTTGCGTGTACAATCATCGCAATACAACTTCCTTACCTGATCGTACATTATGGAATTCGAGCTTTGGTATCTGATCGTTGTGCCCGTGTTGTTTGTTGCGGGTTGGTGGTTTAGGGGTCTCGACCAACGACAACGCGAGAAAGAACATGAACCCGCGACCTATTACAAAGGAATCAATCTGCTGTTGAACGATCAGCCTGATAAGGCCATTGATGCGTTTATTGAAGTGGTCCGATTAGATCCGGAAACCATTGAATTGCATCATGCGTTAGGGAATTTATTTAGCCGTCGAGGCGAGTTTGATCGCGCAGTCCGCATTCATAATCACTTGCTCAATCGGGAAGATTTGCCTGAACATGAACGTTCATTGGCCTTGTTTGAGTTAGGCAATGATTATCTTAAAGCGGGAATTTATGATCGCGCCGAAGACAGTTTCCAACGACTTCTAAAAGAACCCGAATATCACTTAGATGCGTTGCGCGCGCTTTTAAAGATTTATTGCACCGAAAAAGAATGGGAAAAGGCAATTGATATTGCCAATACGTTGGAAAAACAAGCTGGTGAAAACCATCAAGTGGAGATGGGGCATTTTCATTGTGAGCTAGCGGCGCTGGCTATGCGTGCTAAGCACTATGATCAGGCCCGCGAGGCGTTACAAAAAGCTCTACACGTTGACCGCCATAGTGTTCGCGCTCTCATAATGCTTGGTAACTTGGCTATGCTAAACAATGATCCTCAAACGGCGCTTTTACACTGGTCAAAGGTGGAAACGGTTTCGCCCGATTACTTGCCCTTGGTTATGGTGCCGATGGCTCAAGCTTATGAAGCGTCAGGTCAACACGAGCAGGCTATGAATTTGGTACATCGCGCTCTGGAAGATCACTCTAGTGTGGAAACTCTTTCGATTGCTTTGGACTTAATTGTTAAAAGTGAAGGGGAGCAGGCTGCTCAAAAGTTCCTCAAAGAAGAACTTGTGCGTCATCCGACGCTGTGGACGTACGAAAAACTGGCGGAGCTGCGCTTAAAAGACCATCCGCAAGACTCGGAACTCCAATTATTAATTTCATTGTTGAAGCCTTACGTCAGCAGACCCGGCCGCTATCGTTGTTCTCATTGCGGCTTCAAGGCTAAAGGTTTTCAATGGCTTTGTCCGGGGTGTTCTTCCTGGGGCAGCTACTCTCCCAAGCGAGAAGAAGAAAGTTAAGAAAAAGAAGTCCGAAGGTACAAAATCAAATCTTCGGACTTTTTTGTAATTATTTACATTTTTAAAGGCCTCTCGTCACACTCTTTCGGGCAACATTGCGTACACTTCACTTTCATGTAATGCCTTTATTTCTAGGGAAATTCAATGTTTAAACGAATCGGTTTGTTCATTTTGACCAACTTGGCTATTTTGGTGATGTTGTCCATCATCCTGAACCTGGTGAGCTGGTTCTTCGGGGTGGACTTCTCGCAAATTGCGGGTGCCGGTCAGAATTATGTGTCACTTCTGATTTTCGCCGCTGTTATCGGTTTTTCGGGCTCAATCATCAGTTTGTTGATGAGTAAGACGATTGCAAAAAGTTCGATGGGAGTCCAGTTGATTGATGTTGATCATCCTCGCAACGAAGTAGAACGTTGGCTGGTTGTTACCGTTGCAAAGCTAGCTAAGATTAAGGGTGTGGCGATGCCGGAAGTCGGACTTTATCACGGTGAGCCGAATGCATTTGCAACCGGACCTTCGAAGAATAATTCTCTGGTTGCCGTGTCCGACGGACTGTTAGCCAGTATGAACAAAGAAGAAGTCGAAGCTGTTTTAGGACACGAAATGAGCCACGTAGCCAACGGTGACATGGTTACGATGACTTTGATGCAGGGTGTCATTAACACGTTTGTTGTCTTCCTTTCTCGAGTAATTGGTAACATTGTTGACCGTGGCATTTTGCGTAACGAAAGTGACGCGCCCGGTGCCGGCTACTACATTACCAGCCTTGTATTGGACATGGTTTTAGGCCTTTTGGGCTCGATGGTTGTGGCCGCGTTCTCGCGCTATCGCGAATACAGGGCTGATGCCGGTGCCGCTCAAGCGTTGGGTTCTCCTGCTCCTATGATTAACGCTTTGGCTCGTTTAGGTGGAATGCAATCCTCAGAGTTGCCGGGCAATGTTAAGGGGTTCGGTATCAGCGGAGGAATGGGATCTTTGTTTGCTACGCACCCGCCGATTGAAGCACGCATCAAAGCACTTCGTGAACTTCAAAACTGATTTGAATGTAAGAAAGCCAAAGGCCTGCCAAAACGGTGGGCCTTTTGTTTTTTAAGCTTGGGAATTAAAGAAAGGGAAGAAGTTGATGGGGTGGGAAATGGGACTCGAACCCACGACAACCGGAATCACAATCCGGGACTCTACCAACTGAGCTATTCCCACCATCAAACTTTTGGCCCGCCCGACAGGATTCGAACCTGTGACCCTCGGCTTAGAAGGCCGATGCTCTATCCAGCTGAGCTACGGGCGGCTCGACAACTGTCGAAACGTGGTCGGGGCGAAGGGATTCGAACCCCCGACATCCTGCTCCCAAAGCAGGCGCGCTACCGGACTGCGCTACGCCCCGCCTCAAGTGCGAATCAGCATTATGCAGGAAAAAATAATGAAACGCAATAGTAAAAAGCATTTTTGAATCAAGAAAATTCAAATTGCTACAATCCACGAACCAAATTTGGATTCAGTCAGAAGGAGAATATGTTGTGAAATGGTTATGCGCGGGGCATGAATTCGACATAAAAGTTCCCCTAATTATGGGGATTGTCAATGTAACGCCTGATTCATTTTCCGATGGTGGAAACTATGCAACGGAAAAACAGGCTGTGGCTCACGGGTTGACGCTTTTACGTGAAGGAGCCGATATTCTTGATATTGGCGGCGAATCGACAAGGCCCGGTGCGGCGCCTGTTAGTGAAGAAGAGGAACTGGATCGGGTTATTCCCGTTGTGCAAGAACTGGCAAAAAGTGGAGCCATTATTTCTGTGGATACCAGTAAAGCCGTGGTGATGAAGGAGGCAATCAAGGCAGGGGCACACATTATTAATGATATCCGTGCGCTGCAAGAGCCCGGGGCCTTGGAAGCTGTGGCAGAAACTGATGCAGGTGTCTGTTTGATGCATATGCAAGGAGCGCCGGCGACAATGCAGGACAACCCCAACTATCACCATTTGATCGAAGAGGTCGAGCAATTTCTAATTCAACAGGCCATTCGGGTAGAAAAAGCCGGAATTGCTCGGGAAAGAATTTGTTTGGATTATGGTTTCGGTTTTGGAAAAACGGTAGAACAAAATTTTGAGTTATTGGCTCATACGGATTATTTTGCTCGTCTTTCTTATCCTATTTTGGTTGGACTGTCCCGAAAATCCAGCATTGGGGCTGTAACAGGACGAGATGTGCATAACCGATTAATTGGATCGGTGACAGGGGCGTTGTTGGCTGCGCAGCGAGGCGCTTCCATTGTTAGGGTTCACGATGTGGCAGCAACGCGTGATGCGTTTAAAATTTGGCTTATGACAGAAAACCAAAGCCATAAGGATTTATGTTATGACTCGTAAGTATTTTGGTACTGACGGTGTGAGAGGTCGTGTCGGTGAAGCGCCTATCACGCCGGATTTTGTGATGAAGTTAGGGCAGGCGGCAGGCCGCGTTCTTAGAGGTCGTATTGATGGTCGTCGCCATGTTCGCGTTGTGATCGGCAAAGATACGCGTGTCTCTGGCTACATGTTGGAAGCCGCTCTTCAAGCCGGGTTCTCTAGTGCGGGCGTTGACGTTGTGCTGTGCGGTCCTATTCCGACCCCCGCGATTGCCTATCTGACACGAGCTCAAAGGGCTGATGCCGGGGTGGTAATCAGCGCCAGTCACAACCCCTACCATGACAACGGCATTAAATTCTTTTCTGAGTCAGGGACAAAACTTCCAGATGAAGTTGAATTAGAGATTGAAGAAGAGTTGGATAAGGGGTTTTCTTGCGTAGACAGCCGCGAATTGGGTAAAGCTTGGCGGCTTGAGGATGCGTCAGGTCGATACATCGAATTTTGCAAATCCACGATTGACAGCGCTGTCAATTTAAAAGGACTGCGCATTTTAGTGGATTGCGCAAACGGCGCGGCTTATCACGTAGCGCCTGCGGTTTACCATGAGTTAGGCGCAGATGTCTTTACGGTTGGTGATAGCCCGGATGGCTTTAATATCAACGATGGTGTTGGCGCAACGCACACGGAATCTTTATCAAAGAAAGTGTTCGAGCGTGGCTGTGATGTCGGCATCGCTTTGGATGGAGATGCTGATCGTTTAATCATGGCTGATGCAAACGGTCATGTGTATAACGGCGACGAACTGCTTTATGTGATGGTTCGAGACCGTATGATGCATGAAAAGGTATTGGGTGTTGTTGGCACGTTAATGACAAACTATGCCCTAGAGAAGCGTTTCGCAGAGTTGGACGTTGATTTTGTTCGTGCAAAGGTCGGCGACCGTTACGTTCTGGAGCAGTTGAAAGCGCGGGATGGTTGGCTTTTCGGCGGAGAAACATCCGGCCACCTGTTGGTTCTGGATTGCCAGACAACGGGTGATGGGATCGTCAGCAGCCTGCAGATCTTGGCAGCCATGAAACGTCAAGGAAAGACTCTTGCTGAGTTGACTGAAGATCTGAAGCTTTTGCCGCAGGTGTTGATCAATAAACGAATCGAAAAGGGGTTTGATTGGAAATCGCATCAACCCATGCAAGAGGCGTTAGCCAAGGCTGAGAAAAAACTCAGTGGTCGCGGACGCGTTTTGATTCGTCCCTCGGGAACGGAGCCGCTTTTGCGAGTGATGGTTGAAGCCGATGATAAGGCGTTGGCTCAAACGCTGGCGCAATCCATCGCAGATACGCTTTAAATTAAAGGGCCGCGTTTGCGGCCCTTTGTTAAATGATTAGTTCATTAACCAATTCAAAAGCGGTGGTGCGATCATAGGGGCTGCAAAAGCAGTGATGATGCCTGCCAGTCCCATTGCTAGTCCAGAAAATGCACCCGCCTTGTCGCTGATCTGAAAGGCTCTTGAAGTGCCCATTCCGTGAGCGGATACGCCCAATGAAAAGCCTTTTACGTAATCTTTTTTTATGTGAAAGAGCTTAAAAAGAGGCGTGGCTAATAAAGAGCCGACAATACCCGTTAACACCACAATGCCGGCAGTAAATTCGGCGATGCCACCCATTTTTTCGGAAATTCCCATAGCAATCGGTGTGGTCACACTCTTAGGAGCCATAGACATAATACTTTCAAAAGAAGCATCAAAGAGAACACCCAGTAAAACAGTGGACACAACACCGGTAATGCAGCCAACGACCACGCCGATGAAAAGCGGGACCCAAAGCTTGGCTAGCCGGCGGCGTTGATCAAACAGTGGAACGGCAAGCGCCACGGTAGCCGGTCCTAAAAGAAAATGAACAAACTGGGCACCGGCAAAAAATGTTTCGTAGTGGGTATCGGTGGAAAACAAAATACCCAACAAAATAGCTACGGCGATCACAAAAGGTGAAAGTAAAGTGATATAGCCGCTTTTTTGGTAGACCCAAATGCCAATCTGATAAGCAACCAGTGTTAGACAGAGCCAGAGAACAGGGTTTTGAGCCAGATGCTGCCAAAGTAAGTCAATCGTCATCATCCACTCCCAGCAGTTTGGCACTCCATTGAATGGCAAGAGCGGTTACAACCATGGTGATGGCCGTCCCGATAACTAAAATGGCTGCAATGGCGATCCATTCTGAGGAAATCCGATCCCAGTGTCTGACAATGCCTACTCCGGCGGGCACAAATAAAAGAGCCAAGTGAGCCAAGAGTACAGAGGCGGTCAAACGAACCCGTTCAATCAAATCATCTTTGATTAGAAAGCCAATGAGTAGAAAAATCATGCCGAGTACAGGCCCTGGTATGGGCCAGCCGAAACCGTAGGATAGCGCCTCGCCGATTAACTGCAGCATTAGGAATAAAGCGATGGAAATTAACATAAAAACAGACCAGAAAATGGGAGCTCGAATTTTGTCACCATCAAAGAAAAAAATCTATGAAAAGTTGCTTACAAATCTTTAAAAATAGTCTGGTTTATCCTGATTCCAATACGGCAGGCAGAGGACGAAAATAACTCTGATCGGTTTGATCAGAGTCTATTGCCGAATGGAGGTTGTCTATGCGAAAAACTCGTTGTGCATTTGCCGTCGGACTTGCATTGGCTGCTGGTGTTGCTTACGCCGTTGTGCCGCAGGTGAGCTCCGATGTGAAAAACGCTGCTGAAACGATTTATAAAGATCCGGTGATGCAAAAGATGCTCACGGAGCTAACAAGTGATGAAAACGCACAGTTCCGCTTCAATACACATATGGAAGTGACCCGTATTGCGTCACCTTCTCGTTCTGAAATGCGTCGAGCGGAAGAATTGGCTCGCCGTATGGTCGAAGAGTGGGGATTTGATAAAAAAGACATTATGACAACCCCCGAAGGCATTATTAAGGGCGCAGGCATTCAAAAGGTAGACGGATTGCCGGTCTACAACGTTTGCGTGCGAATCCCAGGCACCTATTCTCAGGAAAAAGGAGCCCAGAGCTATAAGGGCCAATTCCCGAAGGTATTGCTTGAAGGTCATACGGACACCGTGAATCCGGCTAAATTACCACCGAAGAGCAATCCCTATATGCCGGTGAAGTTACAAAAGGCTTCTGAGGCAATTGTTTCTACGCCTGAGGCATTAGCGGCGATTAAAGATGAATTGCATTTCGATAAGAACGGCAAGATCATTCAAGACGAAAATTACAAGAAGGCTTACAAGCGTTATGCCAGCCTAGAAGATGCCCAAAAGAAAGGCGGCTATCGTATTTATGTTCCGGGTTTCGCCGATGCCATGGGTAACACGACCGGTGTGATGACCGCCGCCATCATGATGAAGAAGTACAACATCAAGCCCGTCTACGATATTTGGGTTTGCGGCACAACTGGGGAAGAAGGCAAGGGCAATCTTTGCGGCATGAAGCAACTCTACGGTTATAACCAAGATACCGGTAAGGGTAATAACGCCTTGAACTTCGTGGCGAATTTCGGTGCTGACTCAACACGTCCGGGTTCCGGCACGCTTAACTACTTAGGCAGTTACCGTTTTGAAGTGAAATACACGGAACCGGCCGGCTATAAACAAGGCGGCGCCGAAGCCCCGAGCGCTTTGATGGCGATGACTCGGTCAATCGCTAAGATTGCCGACGTGAAGTCACCTTGGGATTTGGATAAAAAAGCTGAAAGAACAACCTATACGGTGGGTCTTGCAAGCTGTGATGCCGCTGCCGCCGGTGAGCGCTCTCGTTCCTGCACGTTGATGGTGGATATGCGTTCGCCCACGCAAGGACCGTTGAGCGCCATTCGTGCTCAGATTGAGCCGACATTTAAGGCCGCCCTGGATGAAGAAAATGCCAAGTACGGTCTCAAGAGCGGTGATAAGAAGGCTGTGAAGATGGAATTGGTGTGGTTTGGCGATCGTCCGGCTCACCAACGTAAGAATTTCAACGATATCGCCACTCAAATTTATTGGCAAAGCGCTCAGACCGTCGGTATTGACCAAATTAAGGAACTCAAGACCAACGCTTCGAGCTTAAACGATAACGTGCCAGCTGCTGTTGGCGTGCCGACTGTGAACTTTAATGTTCATACGGTTGCGGCAAGCGGCGGCGGACATACGTTTAATGAATGGGGTATTCCGGGTAACGCTCAGGATGAAGGCAAGCGCATCTTCCGTATGATTTTGATGGGCTTGACGGCTGCCGGCTACCACACAAGTACGGGTGATGTGGTTAAACCCACTGCTGATCCGATCGGTGCTCGTACGACAGAAGAAATGTATTAATGAGGGAACATCGGGAGAACATTATGAAAGGAAAATTAATTGTTGCTTTACTGGGTTCTTTTGCCGCTTCGGTGGCAATGGCCGATGTTTCGAGTGTGCTGACGGTGGATATTCAAGGTCCCGGTGGTCACAGTAACGGTGCCTATGGTAATACAAATGCCGTGCATGCGGGTGCCCGCGCGATCATGGAAATTGAAAAAGCAATTCCATCTCAAAAGCAATGCGTGGTGTCCGGTTTTTCCGGAGGCGTCTCTGTCAACGCCATTGCCGCTGACGGTCATTTCAAAGTTTCCCTGAATGCTAAGGATGAGAAGGAAATGGCTCAACTTAAGCAAAAAGTGGAAGCGGCCGTGAAAAAAGGCGTGGATGCGGAAAATGCCTTCCGTTCTGTTAAACCCGGCCAATTGACTGGTGGGGTTCCGGCAGAAGTTCGCTACACCATTAAGTAATCATCTTTGAAGACTTTGCCGCCCTTTGATGGGCGGCATTTTTAACTTAATAAGAATCAAAAAATGATCCATCAATTAATATAGATCAATAAATTTAAATAATGATATTTGATAAATACATTTAATTATTAAATAATATCCGTATCAATAAATGATGCGGGGATAAAAATGAAAGAGTATTTATGGTTGGTGGATTTGATGGCGCAAACAGTTTTTTCAGTTTGTTTTACGCTTTTGAGTATCGGTGGAGTTTTGACACTGCTAGGAACAATTTGATTTGTACAGAGGAAAAAACAAAAGCCGGCGAGAACGCCGGCTTTTGTTTGGACCAAAGAAGTCTTTAGGACTAGAACGTTTTTCGTTAAGGAGACACAAATAAACGCTCATTGAGCTGGGAGAGATTCTTCCAAACTTGAGTTACCACCCCTTTTTGGCCCTCGTTGTTCAGAAGATCGCTCAAAACTTCTTACTTAAACCGAACTTTATCGCAGAAATCTTGCGTGAAGCTTACGATTCAGTAAAAAGGTTTGTGATTCGTATATTAATGATAATGATTCTCAATTGCAAATATTTTTTGAAAAATTTTTCTGAATTTCAAATGTCTCAGCTCGAGGTCTTTTGAGAAAAGAAAACAAAGTGCAAAAAATTCGGTAAGATACGGGTTCTTTTAATTTTTTGGCCGGTAAAGCCATGTCTGAACACGAATTACTACTATCTGATTTTGATTTTGATCTCCCCCAAGATCGCATTGCTCAATTTCCTCTTAAAGATCGTTCTGCTAGCCGTCTTTTGCACGTTATGCCCGATCGCTTGGAAGATTGGCATTTCAGAGACATCGTTAATTTACTTCGACCGGATGATTTGTTGGTGATGAATAACACCAAAGTTATTAAGGCCCGTTTGCTTGGCAAAAAAGAAACGGGTGGCGCGGTTGAGGTCCTTATCGAAAGAATCACCGGAGAAAACACCGCTATCGCGATGGCTCGCGCAAGCAAAAGCCCCAAAGCCGGTACGTATTTGGTGTTTGAAGCTGAGGGCAAAGAAGAGCGAGTTGAGGTAACTGGACGAGAAGGTGAATTTTTTGCGCTTCGGTTTGAGCACCCTGTTTTGGAGGTATTGGACTTTTTTGGAAAAGTTCCTCTTCCTCCCTACATTGAGCACGTTGCCGATAAAAGCGATGAACAGCGTTATCAAACGGTTTATGCTAAAACGCCGGGCGCCGTCGCGGCTCCTACCGCTGGTCTCCACTTTACCGAAGAAATTATCGAGGCGCTTAAGAAAAAAGGAATTCAAATTGTTTTTGTGACCCTGCATGTTGGAGCGGGAACCTTTCAGCCTGTTCGCGTTGAAAAGCTCTCTGAGCACGTGATGCACTCAGAGTGGTACACCATTAGCGAAGAAACCGCCAAAGCCGTCAATCAGGCTAAAAAGGAAGGTAGGCGAGTTGTTTCTGTGGGAACAACAAGCTTAAGAGCGCTTGAAAGCGCCGCAGTGCAAAAAGGAGTCCTACAAGCCGGCGCTCGGGATACCCGACTTTTTATTAAGCCAGGGTATGAGTTCAAAATTATTGACGCGCTGATTACCAATTTCCATTTGCCGAAATCAACTTTGTTGATGCTTGTTTCTGCATTAGCCGGTAAAGATCGAATTGACTCTGCATACCAATATGCAATCAAAGAACATTACCGATTCTTCAGTTACGGTGACGCAATGTTGTTGGAGAAGAAACCGGAGTAAATCGTGAGTCTTGAATTTACATTAAAGAAAACCAGCGGAAAAGCTCGACGTGGAGAAATGAAGCTGAACCACGGAGTCGTGCAGACCCCGATTTTCATGCCAGTGGGAACGTATGGCACCGTTAAGGCTATGGCTCCCAATGAGCTTGAGGAAATTGGTTCACAAATTATTTTGGGCAATACCTTTCACCTCTGGCTTCGTCCGGGGTTGGATGTCATCGAAAAACACGGCGGTTTACACCAGTTTATGGGGTGGGATAAACCCATTTTGACCGATTCGGGCGGTTTTCAGGTTTTCTCGCTTAAAGGTCTTCGTAAAATAACCGAAGAGGGAGTTAAATTCGCTTCGCCGATTAATGGGGATAAATTATTCCTCACACCCGAAGTGTCCATGCAAATTCAGCGTGTGCTCAATAGCGATATCGTGATGGTGTTTGACGAGTGCACGCCCTATAAGATAAATGACCGTCCTGCAACCGAAGAAGAAGCCGCTAAGTCGATGCGTATGTCGTTGCGTTGGGCCCGTCGGAGCAAAGACGAATTTGTTCGATTGGGTAACCCGAATGCTTTATTCGGCATTGTTCAAGGGGGTATGTATGAACACCTTCGTGAAGAGTCCTTAGAAGGGCTCAAGGAAATCGGCTTTCATGGTTATGCCGTCGGTGGTCTGTCGGTTGGGGAGCCGAAGGAAGAGATGCACCGGATTATGGAAAAAATTGTCTGGCAGCTTCCCGAGGACAAGCCTCGCTATTTAATGGGGGTAGGCACGCCCGAAGATTTGGTAGAAGGTGTCAGTCAGGGCATTGACATGTTTGACTGTGTGATGCCAACGCGAAACGCAAGAAACGGCTGGCTCTTTACGCGCTACGGCGACATTAAGATCCGCAACAGCAAATACAAAGACGACTTGCGTCCGTTGGATCCGACGTGTGATTGCTACGCCTGCAAGCACTTCTCAAGAGCTTATTTGCATCATCTGCAGAAAGTAAACGAGATTTTAGGCGCCAGACTCAACACCATCCACAATCTGCATTATTACTTGCACCTGATGCAAGAAATTCGTGACGCGCTTGACGCGGATCGGTTCGAGGAATGGAAAGCGGAATTCTACGAAAACCGAGCCCGTGGAGTGGAATAAAAATGCAGGGGAATAGGCAAAAAATCAGTCAATTCCCCCGTATAATTAGAGAACTATTTTGTCCGAGGGGATATCGGACGTTTTTTATGGAGTAACTCATGTTTTTTATTTCTGACGCATTTGCCCAAACCGCCGCTGGCGGAGAGACAGCCGGTTTGATTACGAGTTTGTTGCCGATGATTTTGATTTTCGTCGCTTTCTGGTTTTTCTTGATTCGTCCGCAACAAAAGCGCCAAAAGGAACACGCCAAGATGGTTGATGCTCTCACCAAGGGTGATGAAGTGTTGACTGCTGGCGGTATTGCCGGTCGTGTGGTTGAAGTCCGAGATGATTACATGGTTGTGCAAATCGCTGCGGTTAAGGAAGAACCTGTTACCTTGACGATGCAACGCGTTGCGGTGCAAACCGTTTTGCCCAAGGGCACGATTAAGACATTTTAATTTTTAGAAAAACCCCAAGATTAGTTCATCTTGGGGTTTTCATCGAACCGCCACCGAGTCTTTGGATTGTGGTCGGTTCCTCAACAGAGAGAGCGAGCCCAGCCTGTCGTTCTCTTTTTCAGTTTATTCTGGGGAAAAGACGTGAACCGTTATCCATTGTGGAAATACATCGTCATTGTTGTCGCGTTGGTCATCGGTCTGATTTACACGACGCCGAACTTCTTCGGTGAGTCGCCAGCAGTTCAGATTTCAAGCCAAAAGGCAACGGTGAAAGTTGATGAACAAATATATGAGCGGGTTCAAAAAGCCTTGACTGGCGCAAACATCACGCCGGATGGCATCTTCTTTGAACAAGGCGCTCAACAATCAACGATTCGAGTCCGCTTCGAGCCGACACAGGCAGAAATGCAGTTGCAGGCCAAAGAAGTGATTGAGCGTGAGCTCAATCCCGATCAAGCGGATCCATCGTTTGTGGTTGCTTTAAATTTGGTGCCCAACACACCGCAGTGGCTTTTGAGCTTACATGCTTTGCCGATGTATCTGGGCCTTGACTTGCGCGGTGGTGTTCACTTCCTATTGGAAGTGGATATGGATGCCGCTATTGATAAGCGTGCTGATGCCATCGCTAGTGACTTGCGTTCGCAGTTCCGCGAAGAGCGTATTCGTCACGCCGGTATTACGCGAAACGGCACCTCGTTGGAAATCGCTTTCCGCAGTCAAGAAGAAAGAGACAAAGCTCGGGACCTTTTACGCAATACGCACAACGATCTGTCCTTAGACGATCGTGATGACGGTCAAATGTACCGTTTAGTTGCGACTATGACGGACGCTTCTTTGCGTGAAGTCCGCGATTATGCCTTAAAGCAGAATATTTCCACTTTGCATAATCGTATTAATGAATTGGGTGTTGCAGAACCTGTTATCGCTCAGCAAGGTGCCAACCGCATTGTGGTTCAATTACCTGGCGTGCAAGATACGGCTAAGGCCAAGGAAATTCTGGGCCGCACAGCGACCTTGGAAATTCGCATGGTGGACGATTCTCCCGAGGCTTATGCACAATTGGCTGCCGGAACCGTTCCGTTTGGCGATGAACGTTATCTTGACCGCGCCGGTGTGCCGATTTTGGTCAAGCGCCAAGTTGTTCTCACGGGCGATAACCTTAATGATGCTCAACCCGGATTTGATCAACAAACGCAAGAACCGACGGTGAACTTAACTTTGGACAGCCGTGGCGCTCGTATCTTCCAGGATGTAACGCGTGACAATGTCGGTAAACGCATGGCCATTATCCTTTTTGAAAAGGGTAAAGGTGAAGTGGTTACAGCACCGGTCATTCGACAGGAAATTGGCGGTGGACGCGTTCAGATTTCCGGTCGCATGACAGCAACGGAAGCAACGGATACGGCTTTGTTGCTTCGCGCCGGATCGCTGGCCGCGCCGATGGAAATCATTGAGGAACGATTGGTCGGTCCGAGTTTGGGTGCCGCCAACATTGAAGCTGGTTTCCGCTCGACGTTGTATGGCTTTGCCGTTGTGTCAATCTTCATGATCTTGTACTACCAGGTTTTCGGCGCGGTGTCGGTGTTTGCTTTGAGTTGCAATGTGATGCTTTTGGTGGCATTACTCTCCATGCTTCAGGCGACTTTGACTTTGCCGGGTATTGCCGCTATCGCGTTGACGCTAGGTATGGCTGTTGACGCCAACGTGCTGATTAACGAACGTGTTCGTGAAGAATTGCGCGAAGGACGATCGCCTCAGCAGGCAATTAGTGAAGGCTTTGAAAGAGCTTTTGCAACCATTTTGGACTCAAACGTTACAAGTTTGATCGCCGGTATTGCCCTTTTGATTTTTGGCTCTGGTCCTGTGAGAGGGTTTGCCGTTGTGCACTGCTTAGGTATTTTGACCTCTATTTTCACTTCTGTGGTCGTCAGCCGTTCTGTTATTAACTTGATCTACGGTCGTCAGAAGAAGCTCAAGAAACTGCATGTTGGTCAAATTTGGAAACCTGAGAACTAGGAAGGAGTGAAGTATGGAGTTTTTTAGAATTCGGCGCACGATTCACTTCATGCGCTTTGACAAGATCTTCAATACGATCTCGTTCATTTCGTTCCTGATCGCGGTTTTCTTGTTATGCACGCGCGGTTTGGCTTTCTCGATTGAATTCACCGGTGGTACCGTGATGGAGGTGACCTATCCTCAAGCGGCTCCCACTGAACAAATTCGCGAGCAAATCAAAACCTCATTAGGTGTCGAAGCGGCTGTTCAGAATTTCGGAACGGCGCGTGACGTCATGATTCGTTTGCCGATTGTTGAAGGAGAAAGCTCCGGAGAGCAAGCCAAAGAAGTGATGGCTGTTTTGAATACAACAGAGCCGCAAGCCAAGATGACCCGTGTTGAATTTGTCGGACCTCAGGTCGGTGAAGAATTGGCCACAGACGGTTTGACAGCTCTCATTTTGGTGATTATCGGTATCGTCACTTATTTGGCTTTCCGTTTTGAATGGAAATTCTCCGTTGCCGCTATTATCGCTAACATGCACGACGTTATTTTGGTACTGGGTGTGTTCTCATTCTTCCAATGGGAATTCTCATTGCCGGTGTTGGCGGCGCTGTTAGCCGTGTTAGGCTACTCGGTGAACGAATCCGTGATTATTTTTGACCGCGTGCGTGAGCACTTTAAGAAGATGCGCCGCATGAGTTCGGTTGAGGTGATCGATTCGGCAATTACTGCGACGATGTCTCGTACGGTGATTACCCACTCATCAACCTTAGCGATGACGTTGGCTATGTTCTTTTTCGGAGGTCCGGCTTTACACTACTTTGCCCTGGCTCTCACGATCGGTATTTGCTTGGGTGTTTACTCCTCAGTGTTCGTGGCAGCAGCTATCGCCTTGTACTTGGGTGTCAAGCGTGAGGACTTAGTCAGGCCGGTTAAAAAAGATCAAGTTCAAGAGATGGTTCCCTAGTTTCGAACCGCTCTAATCGCATTAAAAACGGCGCATTACGCGCCGTTTTTAATGCTGAGAAAAGGTTTGGACTAAACCCCGTATTTTTCATCCAAAGCCTTTAATTCACCTCTGAGATCCATTAAGTTCCACAGATAGTTCATCACACGTGTGTAGTCGGGATCGTCTGTCGGCATCCAAAAGCCCATGTAGTTAACAGGAGTAAGCGGTTTATCCAAGAACTGAGCGTGCAGTTGCGGATATTTCTTGGCGTAGAGTTTAGCTTCCGCATTTTCAGTGATCATGACGTCACCCTTGCCTTCGGCAATTAACTGAGGGATCTCGTAATTTTTTTCGTGTGTCAGGATCTTAGCTTTGGTTAAATTTTGCAAGACAAACTGTTCATTGGTGCCGCCCGGATTTTTAATAACCGTTACACTCGGACTATTGAGTTTTTCCAAAGATGTTAGTTTGTTTTTATTTTTCTTATTAATCAAAGCAACTTTACCAAAGGGAGCGTAGGCAGGTAAGAAATCACCGGTCACTACGCGAGCTGGAGAGCGGGTAATGCCGCCTACAGCCACGTCAAACTTATTAGCGGCCATATCTTTTGCTAAGTTCGACCAGCTGGAGTGCACAAATTCAACCTTCCAACCGTACACATCGGCCATTTTTTGAACAAGTTCAATATCGTGTCCGACAAACTTCCCGTCCTCTTTCATCGAAAACGGACGGTAATCACCGGGCGTGCCGACGCGAAGGACTTTCTTTTCCATAATGTTATCCAAACGCTCGCCGGCAAAAGAAGGAGAAACGGCGCCGAGAGCTAAAGCGCTCAAAAGGGACATAGTTAGGAGAGAACGGGAAAGATTTTTCATAGTTATCCTTTTTTTTGATGTTGGAATAACTTTTATTTTATGAGCTGGCGTTTCACAAATAGTTTCTTTTTTTATATCTATAAGGGGGCGGGCTTAAGGGATTTCCCGTGTTAATAGGTATAAGTTATTAACAAAAAAGGCTTGCCGTAGCAAGCCTGATTGAGTGAGAAAAACTTATTAAGGCGCTTTTTTATATAGGTCGTAAAGCACCCCTCGGATGACGGCATCTGTAGTCTGCTTACTCAACGATTCGATTGCATCGGGATCAGTTAATGGGGTTGTGTCGTATTCTTTCGGCAGTTTTTTCATTTCTGCAATAACAACATCTTTCCAGAAAGCCGGAGCTTCGCTTTCTTCCCAGTATCCGCGTCCACGGCCAAAATGAGCAACGGCTAAGTAAAGCAAAACAGCTTCCAATAAAAAGTTTTGGAGAGCGATTTTGCTCCAAGATACTCGAGTGCCATGAACGCCCTTTACTTGGTTGTAGGCTAGAGCGGCACCGGCACCGCCAATAGCGCCGATAACCGTACCGAGAAGCGTTCCAAGGCCTGCGCTTAATCCGCCTGTTCCGATATCAGCAGCCAGACCGGTTGCGGCTCCTGCGCCGACGGCGCCGACGATGGCAGCTCCCTTAGGATTGGCTGCCGTATTAATGGTCCAGTCTGTTTTCAGACGACGAAGAATTTCCCGCTTAACGCCGGATCCTTCCAGTTGATGGGCATCAATTAAACGCTGAGTCAACGCGCAAAGGCAATCAGCAGCTCGCGCTGCCAAAGCATTTTTAGCATCTTCAATCGGTCCGCTTTGCAGTTTCACAACCCCTAAGCGTCTACCCCAATCTTTAACTTGTTCTGTAAGCGAGTAGTTGGACAATTCCTCATGATCCACGGCCAACTGAGTCATGTAATCGGCAATCGCTTCAATAGATGTCGAGTAAACAGCACGTCTTTGTCTGCTCCAAGCCTCGCGTAACGCTTCAAATGTCACTTTTTGTTCATCGGATAAGACGTTTGCGATAGCATCAAAAAGAGCAAATTCCTGAACCCAACAACGGGCAAAGGCATCCATTGGCAGTACATTTTTTACGAGCGGATACTGCCCCATGTAATCCTGCCAACGCTTGAGTTCAGCCTCTTCAACATCTTGCTCACGGGGCTTGCCCATTTGATTAAGTAGCACAATGACTGGCTTTCCGATCCAAGAGAGAATTTGCATTTCGGCCGCGATATAGGAGCAGGCTTGCGGGGATTCGCTGGCGTTGACCAAATAAAGAACCACACTGCTCGTATCTCTGACATGTTTTAAGGCGCGTTGATTGAGCCAAAGTGCCTTATTAGACATGCGATCCCAAACTTCGGACATGAACCAACCGATCGGGTTGGCTCTGCCTTCTAACCGCTTGGCTAAACGGACACTATCACCGAACCCCGGGGTATCCCACAAGACCAATTCTGAACAACCGTCACTGGCTCTGATCAAAACATAATCGTCGTTGGTTTCAGTTACGTGAGGGCGATCGGCCACTTCGCCGATATCTCTTCCCAGTAGAGTTCGCGCGAGAGTCGTTTTACCGATATTGGTGTGAGATACCAGGCTCAAATTGATACGCATGAGTTGTTGATCAGACATAGTTCAGTCCTAGTGGGCTTGCTGGGTTGCAAGTTTTAATTCGTCACAAGTTTGTTGATCGGGACGGATCCCGCAGTGATAAAAAACTACAGGCAAGCCAAGGCTTTCAGAAAAATTCTTCCACAATTCCTTGCGTGTATCGATCCGATCAGCAAAATCACCGAAACGTGCCATGTACGAGGACATGTCAACGAGAATAACCAATGGAGTGCTTCCCAATTTGGCTTTGATTTGTTCAAGTGCAACACCCTGGACCTCATTTTCCGGTGTTGTTGTCGCGTTCATCAGAACCCAAACTTGTTGGGATTGACTGTGAGCATCAAGCGTCAAGGGCATTTCGTCAATATCTTGATTCCAGTGATGGGTCTTTACCTCAGACAGATTAAAGCCAAGTTCCTCAGCGAAGCGATAGATACTTTCGATATTTTGAGGATTATCACTGCGGTCAGAGACTAGTAAGTCCAAAGTCATCGCTTCAGAACGCCACGTTCGCAGGATATCAGCGTAGTAACGCTCAGAAAGATCTAACGGGAAATTCTTTCGCAGCGCGTTAATTTGCAGCGTGTGTTTGAGTGCTAAAAGTAAGCGTGGAGCCACCACAAAAACCGCCAGCATAAAAATCATTCGTATTAGCCACAGACCGGCCGAAACATCTACGGCATTGACTGATAGGCGATCGAAGCGCATATTGGCAACATCAAGAATGTTGGGCATAGGGCCTAAAAAATTCGTGAAGATGCCGTATGTCAGGGCAATGATTTGGTAAACAATATCCGGGCTATTGGCAAACCACGTGCTTTCCCAACCGACCGTGTAGGCAGTGCCAACCCCTCGAAGCAAAACGCTACAGATCATTCCAAGAACAAAAAAGAGCGCGGCCAGGTGAAAAGCCCGTGCGGCGTAATGCATGACAAGGGGCTGCAGCAAGGTCGTAATCGATTTTGTCAAACGGACCTGCCTAATTGTCAGAGCCTTTTCCAAAATGCCCAGAGCTGATCTTAAGCCAAGAAAATCTCTTGAAGTTTTATGACGAATGCTGGAGATCAAGAGCATGACATAGACGAGAATGTTCCAGAGCAGTACACCAAAAAAGGGCAGTGAGAGAAGGTTAATTCTGGAACTTTCAGACGCGAATTGGTCGGTTAACAGCCCCAAGATAAACGCAATACCTACGAGAGCGGCATTAATCCATACTGGTGGAGTAAATCGTAATGAGGTGGGTTTTACGGCCGGATTTTTGGCCACAATCATTTTTTCAACAATGCGAGCCCTGGCGAGGAGAAAAGAAGCTGCACTCGCATCTTCTCCTACGGCAAGCGCAGCTTGCCGTGTGGCTCTGTTGGCGTCACTGCTTTCCCAATTTAAAGTCGGTGTTTGTTCAAGCAATTTTGCTTCAGTAATGACTTCAGCATCTCTGAGGGAAAAACGCCCTTGTTCAATGTTTTTGTATGCCTCGCTCATGAATATTTATCCGCAGGTTAACTCTGTGTATTCTAATGGTTCGTGTCAGATAAAACGTACAGAAAATCAGTTAATTTAGTTTAATTGGAAAAACGTTTCCATAATTCAGACAGTTCACGAGCGCTAGCAAGAGGATCGTTTTGTCCGCAAATGGCTGAGACAACGGCAACCCCTTGAACGCCGGTTGCAGCAATTTCAGCAATATGATGGCTTTTGATGCCTCCAATAGCAACGGCAGGAACCGGGCACAATTTCATTAATTTTGCTAAACCGTCAATTCCAGTGGCCGCTTCGGCATCTGGTTTGGTTGTCGTTGAGAATACGGGTCCAACACCGACATAATCCACAACGTTCGGATCAATGGCCAACATTTGTTGCTCATTATTGATGGAAAGACCGACAATTTTTTCCGAACCAAGAAATTTCCGAACAATATGAACAGGTAAATCTTTTTGGCCAACGTGGACACCATCGGCGTTGCAAGCCAAAGCAATGTCAAGATCGTCATCAATAATAAGCGGCACCTGATAGGCATGAAGGACATCTTTTAGAGCTAAAGCACATTCGTAACGATGGCGCTTTTTCCATTGAGGCGCTCGAAGCTGAACGATGGTGGCTCCGCCTTCGATGGCCAGTTCAGCGGTTTTTACCATTCCTACTTTTTCTGTCAGCACAGGATCGAGAACCAGGTAGACAGAATAATCACAGTTTTTCTTTAACATGAGGGCTGTTTTTAAAAGTGTTTTTGCGCGATTGAATAAAGGGCGTCAAGATAGGCGGGATGAAAACTGCCTGGTCCTTGGCATTGGGCGGCCGCGGTTTCTGAGGCCCGTTTAGCCATGGCGAGTGCGGCGGCTGTTGCCATTAGAAAATTGTCGCTTTTGGCACAAAATGCCGCTACCAGAGCTGACAGCGAGCACCCGGTGCCGACCACGAGAGTGCTCATGATATCGCCGCCGGTAATGCTGAAAACCTTTCGTCCGTCAGTGACAAAATCGGTTTCTCCCGTAACCGCAACAATGGTTTTGTATTTCAAGGCGAGCTGTTTGGCGCCTTCAACAGCTTGACGGCTGTCGTCTTTGCTATCGACACCGTGTCCGCCGGCTCCTAGACCAGCCAAATTTAGGATTTCACTGGCATTGCCCCGCACAACCGTTGGCCCAAGACTTAAAAAATGAGCAATTTTTTCATCCCGCCATGGTAAAAGGCCGGAAGCAACAGGGTCGAGCACCCAAGGCTTGTTACAGCTCTTGGCCGCTTCAATAGCTAGTGTCATGGCAAGATTTCGTGAATCAGTCAACGTTCCCACATTGATGAGCAAACAGTCAGCGATGGCGGAAAAATCAGCACTTTCATGTTCATCGATAATCATAGCGGGAGAGGCTCCGGCCGCTAACAGTACATCGGCAGTGATTTCTTGAACAACGTCATTGGTCATGCAGTGCACTAGCGGGTGAGTATGTACTAAGTGCGAGCAGTACTGGTCAAAATCGCTTTTATCAAACGGTTCAATCGTAGACATGATAAAACTCTAAAATTTAAACGCTTTGACGATACCACAAGAGAGTCGGGTCGGTACAATGCAAGCGAAAGAAATTTGAAACAAAAAACACATATGCTCGTTCATCCTCAATTTGATCCCATCGCTTTTTCTGTTGGCCCAGTCTCGGTCCACTGGTACGGCTTAATGTACTTAGTCGGCTTTGCTCTTTTCTGGTGGCTTGGAACCTATCGGGCTAAAAAGGACTCATGGCGTCAAATGGATGCTGAAAAAGTTGAAGATTTATTATTTTTTGGCGTTCTGGGTGTGATTGTCGGTGGTCGATTGGGGTATTGCTTGTTTTACCAGCCGGATTTTTATTTAACGTACCCGTCTCAAATTATTCGAATTTGGGACGGCGGCATGAGCGCTCATGGCGGAATACTTGGTGTGATTATCGCCATGTTTTATTTTGCTAGAACAAGATCAAGTAATTTCTTTACTTTGGCGGATTTTGTTGTGCCGCTTGTGCCGTTAGGCTTATTCTTTGGAAGAATAGGCAATTTCATCAATGGTGAATTGTGGGGACGCGTTTGCTCGCCGAAGTTTATGTTGGCAATGATTTTTCCACAAGCTGCAGACGGGTTACCCAGGCACCCCTCTCAGCTCTACGAAGCGGCATTAGAAGGTCTGTTGCTTTTTGTTGTTTTATGGATTTATTCAAACCGTCCAAGATCACGTGGCAAGGTGGCAGCTCTTTTTTGTCTCGGATACGGGATTTGCCGATTTGTTGTTGAGTTCTTCAGGGAACCAGACTCATTTCTGGGACTTCAAGCATTAGGGCTAAGTCAAGGACAATGGCTCTCCTTGCCCCTGATCGTAATAGGTGCCCTAGTTTGGGGGTGGTCGCAAAAGTCCAATAAGCCTTAAATCTCGAGAGGTTTTTCCTGTTTTAAGATGAATTCGCAGGATTCAGGTGGGAGCCGCTTCATTGAGAACTCGCACCCGCAATAGAGCTGGTTGTAAAAACCGTTTAACTTAAGCAGTTCGCCCCGACGTTGTTGCAATCCGCCTTTGCGCCAGTTTTTATTCCAAAATCGTGTCCCGGGATAAAGTTTTTCGGCCGCTTGTCCGGCTCGGTTAATTTGTTCGAGATCCTTCCAGCGGCTGGAAGCAAGCGTAGTTGTAAAAAGTCCTATTTTTTCCTCGCTGGCAACCCTGGCGGTTTCTCGTAGACGACAGTTGAAGCAAACCTGACAACGTTTGCCTCTTTCAGGTTCCATTTCCAGCCCTTTTATTTCTAGCCTCCACTTGGCATGATCGTAGTCGCCGTCAATCACCCGTAAACCTAACGCTTGCGCGTAGCGTTTGAGTTCGTTTTTGCGGATGATGTATTCAGAATCGGGAAAAATATTGGGGTTAAAGTAAAACAGCGTTGGTTTATAGTCATTTTGCATCAGCCATTCCAAGATCGCTGATGAGCATGGGGCGCAACAACAGTGCAGTAATACGTCAGTCATAAAATCAGATTGTTACGGTTTCTTTGCGGCAATTGTATACTGCACGGATTGGTTGAGGATATTTTCATATGACAACTATTTCGGAAAATATTGCCGGCGTTAAAAAGCACATTCAAGCGGCCTCCAACGGTCGTGAGGTGAAACTGTTAGCTGTCAGTAAAACGTTTCCTGTTGAATCGATTGCGGAAGCCGTTCGAGCCGGTCAGCGATGTTTTGGGGAAAACTATGCGCAAGAAGGCGTGGCTAAAGTTGAGTTTTTCAAACAAAACTACCCGGACATTGAGCTTGAGTGGCATTTTATAGGTCCCCTTCAAGCCAATAAGACTCGTTTGGTAGCCGAACATTTTCAGTGGATAGAAAGTCTCTGTCGCCTGAAAATTGCTCAAAGGCTCAATGATCAGCGCCCCACTTACATGCCGGCGATCAACGCTCTTGTCGAAATTAATATTGATGATGAAGACAGTAAAAGCGGGATTGCCCCCGAAGCGCTCATGGATTTTTTAGCTTCAGTGTCGCTATTGCCCAACATTCAAGTGCGAGGCTTAATGTGTATTCCGAAGGCCGATGCCGACGAGATGGAAAAAAGGCAAACCTTTGCGAAAATGAAAAGAATTTTTGACGACTGTCGAGCTAAAGGGTATGCATTTGACACTTTATCAATGGGAATGAGCGCAGACTACGAAGTCGCTATTGAAGAAGGCAGCACATTGGTTCGAGTGGGCTCGGCCATTTTCGGAGCCAGGAATTATTCTAAAAATTAGGAGGATGTCATGAAAAAAAGAATCGCTATGATTGGTGGCGGAAATATGGCCGGTGCCTTGGTGGCAGGACTGGTGGCCACGGGGTATCCGACCGATTTGATTGACGTTATGGATCGTAACCAGGCTAAGTGTGATCGATTGCAAAAAGACTACGGCGTCAATACATACCTAAAAGCCGGCGAGTGGCTGAAGTCGGCTGAAGTTGTTGTTTTAGCCGTCAAACCCCAAGGCCTTTCCCAAACGATTTCACAGTGCAAAGAATTTTTTGGTGAAGGCGTGCTTTATATCTCCATCGCGGCAGGTATTCGTGTCAATGACATCGCCAGGTGGTTGGGCAGTTTTAATCTTGTTCGCGCCATGCCGAATACGCCTGCATTGGTCAAAGCTGGTGTTGTTGGTCTGTATGTACCCGATGCTGCGCTTTCCCAAAAAGAAACCGCTCAAAGCATTCTTTGCGCGATGGGTGAAATTATTACTGTACAGAGCGAAGAGCAATTGGATTTGCTGTCAACGGTTTCTGGTTCCGGTCCTGCTTACGTGTTTCGCTTTATAGAGGCAATGGAAGCGGCTGCGATCAAGCGTGGCTTTGATCCCGTTAAAGCTCGCGAAATGGCAAGCCTTACGGTTTTGGGGGCGGCCAAGTTGGCAATTGCCAGTAACGATTCGCCATCCCAGCTTCGGATAAATGTCACCAGTAAGGGTGGAACAACCGCAGAGGCATTGAGAGTTATGGATGAGCACCAATTCATGGAAATGATGGATGAAGCCATCCAGGCTGCCTACGACAGAAGCCAAGTCCTGGCTGATGAATTAGGAAAGTCATAACAAAATGGCGGGCAACAATGCCCGCCATTGAGTTTTATTTAATTAACTGCGGAGACTGAGCTGACAGGCGGAAGATTCAGTGTTTTGCAACCTTCGAGATTTAGGCTGTTGACGGCACTTTTGATGGCTTCAATAGCTGGCATTCGGTTAAAGCTTTTTCTCCAAGCAATAATTACTCGACGAGTTGGAACAGGCTTTTCAAAGCTAACTGCTTTGACAAGATCATCCCCGTAAGTTTCTTTTAGCGCAGAACTGGGCAACACGGTAATCCCTAATCCCTGTGCGACCATATGGTGAATAGTCAAAAGCGAAGAGCCCTCAACGGTTTTTTGTATAGCGGTAATGCCGTTTTTACGGGGCGTTGATTCAGGACAGGCTTCAAGAATTTGGTCTCGCAGGCAGTGTCCTTTACCTAAAAGCAAAAGTTTCCCGGAGCGAACTTCATCGCGATGAATTTCTGATCGTTGTGCCCATGGATGATCATGGGGGACGGCCACAACAAATTCCTCATCGTACAAGGGCATAAACATAAGGCCCGGCTCACTGATCGGAAGCGCCATAATGGCAACGTCAATTTCCCCCGCTCGAAGTTGCTCAAGTAGATTGGCTGTGTAATTTTCAGACAAAATCAAAGGCATCTTGGGAGCCAAATGGAGCATTTTGTGAACTAACCCCGGCATCAGATAAGGGCTAATGGTAAAGATGGCCCCTAGACGCAACGGGCCGCAAAGAGGGTCTTTCCCTTGTACGGCTAGCTCTTCAATGCGTCTGACATCGTCCAGAACTTTTTGAGCTTGTTCGACAATACTTTCACCGACCGGAGTTAGAGAGACTTCCTGAGAACGCCGCTCGAATATATGTACCCCCAATTCTTCTTCCAATTTTCTGACGGCGACAGACAATGAAGGCTGAGAAATGAAACAGGATTCAGCAGCACGTCCAAAGTGCCGCTCTCTGGCAACTGCGATAATGTATTTGAGTTCTGTGAGAGTCACTTATGCCTCCAAATAATTTTCGTATCCGCTAAACCAACGCTTTGCATGACGGTTGGCATTATCAGGATCATCCTTTAGCCACTGGGTGGCAAAGTTCCTGGCCGATTCCAATAGAGACGAGTCATGTTCCAAATCGGCAAAACGCAAGAGCGGAACGCCGGATTGTTTAGCCCCTAGAAATTCTCCAGGACCTCGAATTTCCAAGTCTCTACGGGCAATTTCAAAGCCATCGTTGCTTTCTCTGATAACTTTTAGACGCTCTCGTCCGGTATCGGACAATTCCCCGTAGAGTAGCACACAAAAACTTTTCTGGTCACCCCGTCCGACTCGTCCTCTTAATTGGTGAAGCTGAGCTAATCCGAAACGTTCTGCATGCTCAATAACCATTAACGTGGCATTAGGCACATCAACGCCAACCTCAATGACAGTAGTAGCCACCAGTACGTCTAGCTTGCCTTCTTTGAAGGACTGCATGATTTTTTGTTTGTCCTCTGCCGCAAGAGCGCCGTGGACCAGACCAACTCTAAGATTGGGCAGTTGAGTGGTGATTTCCTCGTATGTTTGAGTGGCGGCGGTTAAATCGATTTTTTCGCTTTCTTCAATGAGAGGACAAACCCAATAGACTTGTCGTCCTTGCGCGACTTGTTGGTTAATTACCGACATGACTTCGTGCTTGCGGCTAAGGCTGACTAACTTTGTGGTAATAGGTTGTCTACCTGCTGGTAATTCGTCGATAACGGAAACATCAAGATCCGCCAGATAGCTCATGGCTAATGTTCTGGGGATTGGCGTTGCGGACAGCATGAGCAGGTGCGGCAATCGGTTGTCCTTGGTTTGTCGGAGTGCCAAGCGTTGTTGGACACCGAAACGATGCTGTTCATCAACAATAGCAAGTCCCAGGTCGGAAAATTGCACACTTTCTTGAATGAGGGCGTGCGTTCCGACTATGAGTTGAGCTTCTCCGGAACGGATTGACTGAAGGCTGTCATTTCGTTCCTTTGTTTTTTGTTTTCCGGCAAGCCAAACAATTTTAATGCCCAGAGGCTTTAACCATTGGGCGATTTTTTCGAAGTGTTGTTCGGCAAGAATTTCTGTCGGAGCCATTAATGCGGCTTGAAATCCCGCGTCAATACAAAGTGTGGCTGCCAATGCTGCAATAACAGTTTTTCCGCTTCCGACATCCCCTTGAACCAATCTGTTCATAGGAACAATTTTTCCAAGGTCTTTGCGAATTTCTTCAAACACTCTTGCCTGTGCTCGGGTCAGAGAAAAAGGCAGTTTTTCAAAGAGTTTATCCGTGACTGGATGTTGGTTGGGTGCTATTTGTGGCGCCCGATAAAGGGCTTTCAATGCACGTGAATGTCGAAGAGCGATTTGTTGGGCGACTAGCTCATCAAATTTTAGTCGAAGCCAAGCAGGATCCGTTCTTTCATCTAAAGCCCAAAGACTCGCTCCTACCGGTGGGTGGTGAATGTAGCGGAGAGCTTCAGCTAAGGGCGGCAGTTTTAGCTCTTTTAGTATTTCAGCAGGGATCAGGTCTTTAATTTCCACATCCAGCAGGGCACGAGAAATTCGTTTTCTAAGCCAAGTCTGAGTGATACCTTCACCGGCTGGATAGACAGGCGTGAGCGTTGTTGGCAACGAAAGGCCGTTTAAAGCATTGCGGATTTTGGGATGAAGCATTTCCAGTCCCAAAAAACCTTCACGGACTGGGCCGTAAAGTCTGACCCTCTGTCCGACCGCAAGCTGCTTACATTGGGATGGGTAAAAGTGAAGCAGTCTAACGGTAACGGTTCCGCTGCCGTCGGCGACAATAGCCTGAAGTTGCTCTCCGGAAGGGCGGCGGATCCGCTCGGAACGCAACACATTGCCTTCGCATTGTTGTGTTTGACCGGGTTCTAAGCGGCCAATTGGTGTAAGGCGTGTTTCGTCCTCGTAGCGAATCGGCAAATGCAAAACATAATCCCAGTCTTTATTAAGACCGAGTCGAGCTAACCGTTCCGATAAAGGGGCGAGTTTTTCACCTTTTTTGCGAGGATAAGACGCCAACGGCATGACAGTACCCTAATTAGATAAGGGCGATTGCTTCGACTTCAACGGCGCCGCCCTTAGGTAAGGCTGCAACAGCAAAACAGCTGCGGGCGGGGAATGGGGCGCTGCAATATTCTTGCATAACAGCGTTAACAGCGGGGAAGTTCGCCATGTCAGTCAGGAAAATTGTGATTTTCATAACGTTTTGCATAGAACCGCCTGCGGCTTCAACAATCGCTTTGACATTTTCAAAAGCTTGACGGGCTTGAGCGGTAAAGTCTTGCGGTAATTCACCAGTTGCGGGATTAATTCCTAATTGACCGGAAGTGAAAAGATTGGCGGCACCCTTGGTTGCTTGAGAATAAGGACCGATGGCTGCGGGGGCTTTATCGGTATGGATGATTTCGTGAGCCATAATGCTCTCCTATTGTTAGAAGTTAAAAATTAGTTTTTTGAAATGGCAACGCTAATTCTAACGTTTGAATGGACTGTTAAGTAATAAAAAACGGTACTGTTTTTTGTCAAAAAGTGAGTGGAATTTGACTTTGATCGTGATGCCATTTCTACGTGTTTGAACAGTTTGGTGTAAACTTCGGGTTATTCCCAATGGGTGTCTGACTTCAGGCTCTCTAAACTGCACGCCAATTCGGTAGTGTCTGAAGTGAGTTTGTTGATGACACGAATGGAGAAAGATATGTTTCGTCTTTAAGCATTTTTGTTTCGGGCATCTTATGACGACCGAGACGTTCTGTCGTGCTTAAAGACTTGACTTATTTTTGAAACGGCCGAGTCCACAACGGATTCTGTTGCGAATTGACAACTTGCGGCAGACGGACTTGGCAGAGTATTTGTCCGTGCTTGACACGTGAGAATACATCCCCTTCAAATGCAATAAGGAAGCTGCGGAAGTGGTTACCTTAGGCAAGAGAGAATGAGCGTTCTCTTGGGTTTCCCGAGGTGGGTGATTCGGTAATAGCGGTCGAGACGAACGAGGGGAACCTTTTTAAAAAGACCCCTGCCGGTAAGGGATGGTAATCCTTAACCGGTGGCCCTCTTGGATCAAGGAGACCAAGTAATTATGAAAATCATCTACACCGACGTGCTGGTGGTTGGTGCCGGCTTGGCTGGTTTGCGTATGGCAGTTGCTGCCAAGCGTCGCGGTCAGGACACCATCATCTTGTCGCTGGTGCCGCCCAAGCGCTCTCACTCGAAGGCCGCTCAAGGTGGTATGCAAGCTTCTTTGGGTAACGTGATTAAAGGTTTGGGCGATAACGAAGACGTCCACTTTGCCGATACGGTTAAGGGTTCCGACTGGGGCTGCGACCAAGATGTCGCCCGTCTTTTCGTGAACACCTCCCCGAAGGCTGTGCGTGAATTGGCTGCCTGGGGTGTGCCCTGGAGCCGCATCACCCCGGGTGATCGTCAAGTGATCATCAACGGTGAACGCGTAACGATTACCGAACGTAAAGAAGCCGCAGGCCTCATCGGTCAACGTGACTTCGGCGGTACGAAGAAATGGCGTACTTGCTTCGTGTCTGACGGCACGGGCCATGCTATGTTGAACGCCGTGAGCGACCGCGTGATCGCTGAACACATTCCGGTTGTGGAACGTGTTGAAGCTATCGCTTTGATTCATGATGGCAAGCGCTGCTACGGTGCTGTTGTTCGTGATTTGATCACGGGCGAATTGATGGCTTATGTTTCTAAGGCCACGGCTATCGCCGCTGGCGGCGCTGGTCGTCTGTTCCGCGTGACCACGAACGCCGTGATCTGCGAAGGTACGGGCCACTCTTTGGCTTTGGAAACGGGTGTTGCCACTTTGGGTAACATGGAAGCTGTTCAGTTCCACCCGACCGGTATTTTCCCGGCCGGTATTTTGGTGACGGAAGGTTGCCGTGGTGACGGTGGCTTGTTGCGTGACGTTGATGGTCACCGCTTCATGCCCGATGTGGAACCTGAAAAGAAAGAATTGGCTTCCCGTGACGTGGTGAGCCGTCGTATGGAAGAACGTATCGCTCAAGGCAAGGGTGTGAAGAGCCGTTTCGGTGAACACATCTGGTTGGACATCACCTTGTTGGGCGAACACCACATTAAGCACAACCTCCGTGAAGTGTATGAAATCTGCCACTACTTCTTGGGCGTTGACCCGGTGAAGGAATGGATCCCTGTGCGTCCTGCTCAGCACTACACGATGGGCGGTATCCGCACGAACTACACGGGTGAAAGCCGTCAATTGAAGGGCTTGTTCGCTGCCGGCGAATGCGCCTGCTGGGATATGCACGGTTTCAACCGCTTGGGTGGTAACTCTGTGGCTGAAACGGTTGTGGCTGGTATGTTGGTTGGCGAATACATCGCTGACTTCTGCGAAAAGCCTGAAAACGTTATCGATATCCCGACGTCTATCGTCTATGACTTCATCAAGCGTGAACAAGCTAAGCTTGATCGCTTCTGCGATGGTCATGGTTCTGAAGACCCGGCCAAGTTGCGTGCTCGCATGCAAGATATCATGACTTCCAAGATCGGTATTTTCCGTCGCGGCGCCGATATGGAAAGCGCTATCAGCGAATTGGAAGACTTGTACAAGCGTTCCTTCAACGTGTCATGCAAACCGCATCTCGGCGCCAACACCGAATTGACGTATGCTTATCGTACGCAAAAGATGTTGCGCTTGGCTTTGACGATTGCTTGCGGCGCTTCTGCTCGTACGGAATCTCGTGGTGCTCACTTCCGTGAAGACTACCCGGTTCGTGACGACAGCAAGTGGCTCAAGCGCACGTTGGCTGCATGGAAGGACGAAAACGACACGTTGCCGACGCTCTCTTACGAAGATCTCGACGTCAACAAGATGGAATTGCCTCCGGGTTGGCGTGGCTACGGTGCCAAGAACTACATCGATCACCCGGATACGGCCAAGCGTCAAGCTGAAGTCGATGAAATCCGCGCTAAGATGGAAGCCGAAGGCGCCGATCGTTTCGCTATTCAAAACGCTTTGATGCCGTACGCTCACCTCTTGCCGAAGCGCTTGCAAGGTAAGAACGAACGTATTGATGAACCTTTGGCCTAAGGAGCTGACGAAAAATGAGTGAAAACAATACCCAAAAGCAACATCGTCTGCTCAAGATCAGCATCTTGCGTTACAACCCTGCTGATCCGGCTAGTGTGCCTCACATGCAGACGTTTGAATTGGAAGAATCCGATTCGATGACCTTGTTCATTGCTTTGAACGAAATTCGCGACAAGCAAGATCCTTCTTTGCAATTTGACTTCGTGTGCCGTGCCGGTATTTGCGGTTCTTGCGCCATGATGATCAACGGTAAGCCTGGTTTGGCTTGCCGTACGTTGACCCGTGACTTGCCGACGGAATTCACGTTGGCTCCGTTGCCGGCCTTCGAATTGATCGGTGACTTGTCCGTCAACACCGGTAAGTGGATGCGCAACATGAGCGAACGCATGGAAACGTGGGTTCACTTGAAGGAAGAAGAAGTCGATATCTGCCGCAAGGAAGAACCGATGGATCCGCAATTGGCCGAAGATATTTACCTCTTGGACCGTTGCGTGGAATGCGGTTGCTGTATCGCTGGTTGCGGTACGGTTCGTATGCGCCCGGACTTCGCCGGTGGCGTTGCAATCAACAAGATTGCTCGCTTCCGTTTGGACCCGCGTGACCACCGTAACGACGCCGACTACTATGAAGTGATCGGTGACGATAGCGGCGTGTTCGGTTGTATGTCTTTGTTGGCTTGCCACGACTTCTGCCCGAAGCAATTGCCGTTGAAGACGCAAATCGCTTTCATCCGTCGTAAGATGGCTGAACAAGGTATCCGCGGCTACGATAAGGTTTTGCCGACCCCGAAGAAGGCTATTCCTATCAAAGTCGTGAAGTAATTCTCAGAACCGGAGAGAAGGTGTGGAGGATCAGAAATGGTGCTTCACACCGACTTAAAGGTTTTGAAACCCTACGAGAGGTCAATGGACCGACGATGCTCGAAACATGAGTCATCGATTGACGTCGCGTAGTTTATAAAACGGAGACGCCGTAAAAGACGCCTTCTTAATATGATTTAACGAGGAGCAAAAAAAACATGTCTCGTATTGAATATGACTTCCTTGGTGGCAAGGAAATTCCTGATGATTGCTACTATGGTGTGCAAACCCTTCGTGGCAAGGAAAACTTCCATGTGACGGAAATGTCCATGGCTCAAGAACCGTTCTTCATCATCGCTTTCGCTTATGTGAAGAAGGCCGCCGCCATGGCCAACAAGGAACTCGGTACGATCCCGGCCAACGTTGCTGACGCTTTGATCTGGGCTTGCGACCAATTGATCGCTGGCAAATACCATGATCAATTCGTGACCGACTGGGTCCAAGGTGGTGCCGGTACGTCCACGAACATGAACTGCAATGAAGTCATCTGCAACTTGGCCGCTGAAAAGTTGGGTTCCAAGAAGGGTGACTACGCTTTGGTTTCTCCGAACGACCATGCTAACTTCGGTCAATCCACCAACGACACGTATCCGACCGCTTTCCACGTTGCCTTGTTGCTCCGCAGCAATGTGATGTTGAAGGCTGTTGAAGACCTCGTCGCTTCCTTCTACAAGAAGGCTGACGAATTCAAGACCGTTTTGAAGATGGGTCGTACGCACTTGCAAGACGCAGTGCCGATGACCTTGGGTCAAGAATTCCACGGCTGGGGCTTCACGATCGCCGATGAAATCAAGACAATTAAGGATGCTCAAGAACATCTTTATGTCGTGAACCTCGGTGGTACGGCTATTGGTACGACCGTGACGGCTCACCCGGAATACCCGGCCTTGGCTGTCAAGTACTTGGCTGAATTGACTGGCTTGCCGATGCGCAACAGTGAAGACTTGATCGCCGCTACCTCTGACTGCGGTGGTTACGTCGCCATCTCTAGCGCTATGAAGAGCTTGGCCGTTAAGTTGACGAAGGTTTGCAACGACTTGCGCTTGTTGGCTTCTGGTCCGCGTTGCGGCTTCCAAGAAGTGAACCTCCCGCAAATGCAACCTGGTTCCTCCATCATGCCGGGTAAGGTCAACCCTGTTGAATTGGAAGCCATGAACCAAGCAAGCTTTATCGCTATCGGTTTGGACACCACGGTCATGTTGGCTGCCTCTGCTGGCCAACTCGAATTGAACGTGATGGAACCCCCGATCACGTGGGCTTTGTTCTTCGGTATGAAGGTCATGACCAACGCCATGAACGGCATGCGTACGAAGTGCATTGACGGTATCACCGCCAACGTCGAACGCTGCAAGGATTTGGTGATGTGTTCCTTGGGCATTATCACGATCTTGAAGCCGCACTTCGGTTACAAGACCTGCTCTGAAATCGCCCACGAAGGTTACCACACTGGTAAGACCTTGCATCAACTCATCGTTGAAGAACGTAAGTTGATGACCCAAGAAGAATGGGATAAGGTTTTCAATCTGCAAAACTTGATCGCTCCGAAGTTCGAAATGTAATTTTTGAACCTAGGGAAAACCTCGTATCGAAATTTTCGATACGAGGTAAAATTCTCACAGTCGCAAAGGCGGCGGAGAAATCCGCCGCCGATGCGAATGGGTTCTAGACCGGTCAAGGGTGAAACCTTCTCTGTTCTAGAAAAATAAGAAAGATAATAACTACTCCGGTTTTGGGGGTAATATGGATCTGATGTTAATTCTTCAAATTATCGTCCTTTTGGCCGCCATCTTCTTTGGCGTCCGTTTGGGCGGCATTGGTATCGGCTACGCCGGCGGTATCGGCGTGCTGGTCTTGGGTCTCGTTTGCGGCATGACGCCGGGTGCGATTCCCTGGGATGTGATCTTGATCATCATGTCCGTGATCGCTGCCATTTCTGCTATGCAATTGGCTGGTGGTCTCGACTATTTGGTTCAAATCGCTGAAAACATTCTTCGTAGCAATCCGAAGCACATTAACTACTTGGCCCCGATCGTTACCTATGTGTTGACGATCTTCGCCGGTACCGGTCACACCGCTTTCTCGATGATCCCGGTTATCGTTGAAGTGGCTAAGGAACAAAATATTAAGCCTGTGTGCCCGTTGTCTATCGCCGTGGTTTCTTCTCAAATTGCTATTACGGCTTCTCCGGTGTCCGCCGCTGTTATTTACATGACCGGCGTTCTCGAGCCGTTCGGCTGGAGCTATCCCGCCTTGCTCGGTATCTGGATTGTGACGACGTTCGCTGGTTGCATGGTGACGGCTTTCATCATGACCTTGATCCAAAATATGGATTTGAACAGCGACCCGGTTTACAAGGATCGTTTGGCTAAGGGCTTGGTTAAGGCTCCGCAAGGCGCTACGCACCGTGAAATTTCCGCTTCTGCTAAGAAGTCTGTTTGGATCTTCTTGGTTGGCGTTATCGCTGTTGTGTTGTACGCTTCTGCCATTTCTCCGGCTGTTGGTATCGTTGACCCGGTTATCGTTGGTCGTGACGCCGCCATTATGGGCATCATGTTGACGATCGGTACGTTGATCACCGTTATGTGCAAGATCCACGTTGACGACATCGCTTCCTGCTCTGTCTTCAAGAGCGGTATGGTTGCTTGCGTTTGCGTGTTGGGTGTTGCATGGCTCGGTAACACGTTCGTTGCTGGTCACACGAAGGAAATCACGGACTTCTCCGCTACGACCGTGGCTCAATACCCGGCTTTGTTGGCTGTGATCTTCTTCTTTGCCGCTATGTTGTTGTACAGCCAAGCTGCTACGGCTAAGGCCATTACGCCTGCTGTTGTGACAGCTTTGGGTATCTCCGCTGCTAACCCGGGCGACTCCTACATGTTGGTCGCTACGTTCGCTGCTGTGTCTGCTTTGTTCGTTCTCCCGACGTACCCGACGTTGTTGGGCGCTGTCCAAATGGACGACACGGGTACAACCCGCATCGGTAAGTTCGTGTTCAACCACGCCTTCTTTATTCCTGGCGTGTTGGCCATCGTCTTCAGCGTTGTGTTTGGTTTCGCTGCCTGCGCAGTGTTCTAATCAGAACTTTTGCTGAAAGCTAAGTCGGATGTCTGACATCCGATGAGATTTAAAAACGGTAAGTTGCTTCGGTGGCTTACCGTTTTCTATTGGTGTGTTCTCATGAGCACGTTCTAACGAGTGGAAGTTTCGAGGGCAGGAGGTGCACCATGCCCATATAGACAAAGGCAAGGGTTCGCAGTGTGCTCGCCATAAGAAATAATCCTCAGCCTGCTCGATTCAACTAACCAATAACAGTTAGCGTCTACTGTATTTTCAACGACTGTTCTTAATACGCAGAATCATTGCCTAAATAATTACAGGTTTTTGACTTAAATAGATTTTGGTGCAATAGAGTAGTTGAAGAGGACTATTCAGAGCCACAGAATTCGTAGTAAAGCTCAGATAAGCACTTTGTTAAAAAAGACTCGTCACGCAGAAGTCCCATCCTAAGTCATTTTTTCAATGAGCCAAGAATACCCTTCGGAAGGGTTAGATAATCAAGAGGAGGCTCTAGATTGCGGTCTGACGAGCAAAATAATAGTGCCTGTGGAAAGAACGCCTAAAGCGGTAGTAAGGCCAAATGTTTGAATGGCGGGTGTAGAGCTTAGCCCGATGAAGCAGAATGCGAAACTAATGGTTAGGAAGGCAAATGTCGTCAGACTAAAACTTAAATCTTCATTATCTTCATTTGTGTGGAAGAGTAATGAAATGGCAATCCCCAGCCCGTAAATAACAACCATGGACATGGCGCTGAACATTGTGAAAGGCATGCCAAACCAGGAAGAAAGAGAAATGGCGAACGCTACGCCAAGAAGAGAGGGGACGACAATTCTCCAGGATCTTAAGCCGTAGTGAAAAAGGCTGACAGTAAAAGAACAAACAACAGCCAGAACAAAAATTCCAATGAAGATATATCGATATTGAGCGAGGAGAGTGTCGGCATCTCCAACTATATCAACAAATGTGACGCCGGCTAAATGGTCAGCTAAGTCGTAGAGATTTTGAATTTGATCATCTTGAATCCCTGCTACCTGTACGATTGAACTGTATCCTTGGGGTACTTCAAGCCATAGATGACGAACGGATTGAGCGCTGGGTGAATCTAGCCAGTCTTCAAAACGGACATCTAGCTGAATAGGATTGGGCTCTTTTAGTGAATAACCGAGAACAGCGGAGAGCGGTTCACGAACCCGATTAAACATATCCAGTCTAAGTTTTTCAATATCTTTTTGCCGCGTGTAGGAGGGGAACCACTTTGAAATGCAGGTGGTCGTCATATCGGTCTTATTCATTCCCCTTTGCACGAAGCCAAGCCGTAAAGCTTCTTCGCTCATCAGAACATCTTGAGGACTGGATGCCGTTACGACAAAAAACTTATCAGTATTGGGTAAGCTCAGTAAACGGTCTACCGTTTTTTCCTCAGTTTCTAGCTCCGGCGGTATAAAGGTTAAGTTTTGTATGTTTTGCGTAAAATTCAGTTGCAAGAATCCGGCCGATAAAATCACGATGAGAGTAATGCCAATGGCCGTGTAATCAGTCGGTTTATGTTGCCAATGCTTCAAAGAAAACCGAGGGAAGAATCGGCTGAAATTAAGCATTTTTTTGCTGAAGTCACTGTCGGCAATAGGTCCAGGATTGAAACTGGGGAAAATCAAAATCAGTGTTATCGCACAGCCTAAAAGGCCGCAGCACATAAATAAAGCGATTTGCCGGACAGCGGGAAGTGGCGCAAGATACAAAAGTGCTAGAGCTGCACATTCGATAAAAACGATCCAAAGTAAAGGGGAAAAAATTTTGTCAAAAACTTTGACCGGAGAAAGGTGTGGATAGTGACGCTGCACTAAAAGGAAATAGCCCACAAGCATTACAACCAGACCGATTAATGCAGAAGAGCAGACAAGAGCCCAAAGTGAAATGCTGCCAAACCACACAATTACACCGAAAAAGCCGCATATGTAGCTCGTGATGACGTTAAATAAGACGAGTAAGAGAAAACGGTTAGAAGGTGACCATTTACGAATAAGACCACCCAGAAAGATAATGATGAATGTGGCAATGCCAGACAGTTCCAACAAATGGGTGTGAGCCACGTTGGCGCTGACATAAGGTTTGCCATGTACTAAAACCGCCGTATCAGGAACAATAGATTGACTGATGCGTTTTAATTCATCAACGCAACGGTTTAATTTAAAGGCGGGAAGTCCGTTCAAGCCATCGGGAGCTTCATAAACAAAAATGGCCCACACGCGGTTATCAGCATATAGCTTTAGTGTGTCACCGCTGGAAACGACTGTACTTCTGGGTAAACGCTTTTTAGCCCAACGATCGAAAAAACCTAAAGGATCGTCAGCTTTGGGAATTAAACTGGCTTGCCCGATGCCGGTAAGACTTTCTAAGGCGCGCGCGAGAAGTTCATCATCTGACGAAGCGGTTATTGAGTGCTGATCGACCAGATTCATCAAACGATTAGAGATCAGACGGTAAAAGGAAAAGTATTCGTTGATTTCCAGCCCTTCCCAATTGACCTTTCTTAGCGATGAAGGAACTTCCCATAGGCCCTTGATTTTTAGAACATTATCATCGAAGGAGGCTGCCGTATGCTCGGGGAAACCGACCATAAAAATTAGGCGGTAGTTAGCAAAAGGCGCTAAATTTTTTTGTGCCGCACTACGCGAGTCATCTACTTGAGTGACAGGATATAAATGGGCTTGGTCGTAATCAATGCCGTTTTTGAGCAGAAAATGCGAGCAAAAACCTAATGCGAGAAGTAGCGACAATGCCCAAGTAAGAGCCAGAGCTTGCCAAGAGGCGAGAATGATTTTACGGATTGGCAAGTTCATTCTCCTGTTGGGTTGACGAAATCTCGGACAGTTTTATTTCGTCAATGACGAGTGTTGTAATGTCACTGGAAAAATTTTCAACCACTATTTTTTCAGGTGTGTCTTTACCGGTTACCGAGACGTGTCTAACGATACTGCCGGTCATGTTGCTTTTGGGATAGAAATCCATTTTCCAGCCCTCGGGTTTATTTTGACTGAAAATTTGAAAGTCTAACTCCAGGGAAGTCATGTCCGTCGAAAGTAGCCCCCATAGTATTCTGTTGACAATATTGGTGGCCGAGGGTGACGTATTTTCCACCCGTTTTCCATTTAAATGGATATAGGTTTTGAAATTCTGATCGGTATAAAGAGAGGTTGTCAGAATTGGTTTAGTCGCCTTCCAAAGTAGGACGTCATCTTTCCAAAAAATAAAGAAACCTTCACACTCAAAAGGTTTGGGGACGGAAACCAATTTTTCTTTTTGAACAAAACGTCCCTCAATAACCGGTGCGATTTTGAGTCTGGAAATAATGTCGGCAGTTGATGCGCACGACAGTTGTGCAACAGAGAAAAGCACTGTTGCAAGCGATATCGTTAAAAAAGAATGAGCTACCGACATAAGTGAGAAAAATGAATAAACAGCCCTAACATTTTAGCGAAGAGGTGCGCGCAAAAAAAATGAACCCGATGGACAAACAATCCATCGGGTATAGGAGAACCAAATGTAGAACACTACTGAACCGAAGTTTGAAGAGCCTCGGACTGTTCTTTCAGCGTTTGAACTTTAGCCCGTGCTGCATCCAAATCGGCTTGAACAAATTCATCGGCACGATTGGCTTTAGCTTCAATCATTTTCTTTTGTAACTCTAGTTGAGCTTTTTTCAGTTCAATATCAAGGCGTTTAGATTCAAGCTCCATCTCTCGAGCTTGGTCATCATAGGCTTGCAGTTTCTTTTCGCGGTCAGCCTTAGCTTTTTGTGCGGCCGCCTGAGCCTTTGCTCGGGCTTGCTCCGCTCTGCGCTGGATGTCTGCGGCCTTTTTTTGTGCTGCTTGGCGCTCTTGTTCTTTTGCCGCATCCAAAGCCTGAATCTCAAGCTCGGCCTGATGAATCCTCGCGATTTGTTCATCCATCGACATACCACCAACTTGGGCTTGCGCGGTGGGAATAAGAAGAGCCATTACTGAGGCGGCAATCAAAGAATACTTCAACATATCACTACTTCTCCCTTTTTATTATTGACCGCAACCACCGGGATTGTTCGGCTGAATACGCGTTTCAGTCGGGGTGGTGGAAATCATCACGGCAAGTCCGGGTTTAAATTCGCAGACACGTCCGACTTGGGCAGAATTGTAAAGTTTATTGTTGTAGCGGAAAGTTAATTGGACTCCGTCAACATAGCTTGTGCGATCACCGCCAACCGCACCGCCGGCGATATTGCCAACCGCACCGCCGGCTAAGCCTCCTAAGACTCTGGAAGTTGTGTCGTGATTGTTATGGCTGGCGATCGCAGCACCGGCGATAGCTCCGAGAATTGTGCCAATGGCCTTTGCATCAGAGCGATTATCTGTGTTGGATACAGCGACCTGGGCGGTGCCGATCGACAAAATTTCAACGGTTCGAACTTGCTGAGCTTGGTTGACAGAAGTGGCGGCGTACGTGTCCGAACGATAGTAACGGCCATCGTTAGCGCAACCTGAAAGTACTAAAGCGGCGACCGTGGCGGCGAGAGCGATTTTTTTCATAGACTCATCCAAAAAATAGATTTATTTATTACGATTTCACTTTAGCGCAATTTAATTTCGACTGCATAATTTAGCTGGACTAAAATACAACGGTTGGAAAAAAATGTAACGACCCTTTTACGGATAGGACCATGCAGAACGTTTCAATTAATACAAATGATGAGGACGACGAAGAAGTAGGGTTGCCCGCATTGCCTCACGGCACAAAAAATTACATGACACCTCAATGCTATCGCCGGATGCTCGATGAACGTGAGCATTTGGTTCGCGTAGAACGGCCTGAAATGGCCAACGTAGTGGCTTGGGCAGCCAGCAACGGAGATAGAAGCGAAAATGGGGATTACCTATATGGTAAACGTCGATTAAGAGAAATTGATCGCCGTATTCGTTTTTTGAGTAAGCGTATTGATATGGCCGAAGTGGTTGATCCGGCAACGCGCCCTGCAACCGATCAAGTGTTTTTCGGCGCAACGGTCACCTACGAGGACGAAGAGGGGCAAGAGCACACTATTCGTATTGTTGGAATTGATGAAGCTGACGCCAGCGTGGGCGATGTGAGTTGGATTAGTCCCATTGCAAGAGTGTTTTTGAAGGCTCGCGAAGGCGATACTGTTACTTTGCCGACGCCCTCCGGTGTACAACATCTTGAAATTGTCGAAGTTAAATACTGCTAATACGAAAAAAAATCGAAAAGGCCTTGATTTTTTAAGAAGTGCTCTATACAATGCGTTTTCTCTTCGGGGGTATAGCTCAGTTGGTAGAGCACTTGCATGGCATGCAAGGGGTCAGCGGTTCGAATCCGCTTACCTCCACCACAGTTAGATAGCGTCTCCATCGTCTAGAGGCCTAGGACACGACCCTTTCACGGTCGGTACCGGGGTTCGAATCCCCGTGGGGACGCCACTTTTCCAATGAGCAACCTTCAGGGTTGCTTTTTTGTTGCCTAAAAAAGGACCGCCTTGATGGCGGTCCGAAGAAAACTCAATGATTAGATACTTCTGGCAACGACAGTAATAATCACAATCGGTGAAATAATGCCAATACCTAATCGAATGGCCGTCAGTGTCGCCGAAGATAACGGGCAGGAAGCGGTTAGCTGTTTACGGGTTTCCGGCCAGTTAACCCAAGCTGCAACAATAGCCAATCCCAACGCCGTTAACGGCATACCAACGTTACTGGTGAGGTAGTCGAGCAAATCAAAGACCGTTTTGCCAAAAATCTTAAAATCGGCCAGTGGGCCGAAAGACATTGTGCAGAACACCCCGATGATCATAATCGAAATAAAGGCAACGGGAACGGCTGTGCGACGGGAAACGTGCAAGTCCCCCATTGCCGCGACGACAGCTTCAAAAATACTCACAGAACTGGTGATAGCCGCCACAATTAAGCAAATATAAAAGAGAACAGCAAAGAATGTACCAAATGGCATATGGGCAAAAACGGCCGGCATGGTGACAAAGGTCAGACCAGGGCCGGCGGTGGGTTCAAGACCAAAAGCGAATACTGGTGGCATAACCATCAAGCCGCCTAAAAGTGCAGCCAAGATACCCAGGAAGGCTACCCACGCGGTTGAATGAGGAAGATTGGCGTCCTCTGAAAGGTAAGATGCGTACACAATCAAAGTACCGGCTCCCACAGACAGGGAGAAGAAGCAAAACCCCATTGCATTGAATAAGGAGTCGGCATTGAACTCATCCCAGTTGAAGCTGAACATGAATTCCACGCCTTGCCAAGCGCCGGGCAATGTGAGGCCACGGATAATCAGTACGATCATCAGGATAAAAAGAGTCGGCATCAGATATTTGGCCAAACGTTCTATACCGGCCTGAACACCAAAAATAACGACGCCGGCGGTCATGACCATAAAGACGATCTGGTAGAAGATGCCTAGAACAGGGTCACTGGCAAAATTGTTAAAGTGAGTGCCCAATTGCGACAGGTCTGTAATGATGCCATTACCCAAAGCGGCATCAACGGCATAGGCTACGCACCAACCGCCGATTGTTGAATAAAAAGTCAAAATCAAAAAACCGGTGGCAATGCCGACAGTACCGAAAATACCCCAAAATTTGGATTTGCCGACTCGAATCATGCTGTTGATGGAAGCGGCTCGTCCGGCTCGCCCGACAACCATTTCAGCTAACAGTAGGAACATCCCGAGCGTAAAGCAAAACAGAATGTAAGGGATGATAAAGGCCGAGCCGCCGTTGGTGCCTGCCATATAAGGGAATTTCCAAATGGCGCCTAAGCCGACCGCCGCGCCGGCACTGGCGAGAATGAAACCCAGGCGTGAAGTCCATAAATCACGAGAAGACATAGTCAAATACCTTTTGCTTTGTACAAGAAAGCTTATTTTTTGAAATTCCTTTTCCGCAACGCTTTCTGAAACTAACAGAAACAGGATTTATTGATCTTCCTCTGATGGGAGGACGGGAAAAATCATCCTCCCCGACATAGTGAGGAATTTAACTGAAAAGCCCTGCGCCCGCGATCACAACAATGACGCAGGGCACGATAAATCGAATCAAGAAGTGTGTCGTTACTAATACTTTGTCATTCATGGGAGAGGTGAGAGTCAGTTGTTTCTTCATCACCGGCCATATGAGATAGCCCCCGACGATGGCGATACCCATTGCTCCAATCGGCATGCCGACATTGCTGGTCAGAAAATCAAGCAGATCAAAGAATGTTTTGCCTGCCAATTTGTAACCGGACAATACTCCGAAACTTAGCGCGCAAATTACGCCTAAAACCGATAAGGCAATCGTATTGAGCATAATGCTGTTTCTTCTCGAGACGTGGTATTCATCAACAAGAAACTGCACGCTCATCTCTAGGATGCTGATCGCACTTGTTAGTGCCGCCACCACCAAGCAGATGTAAAAGAGGATAGCAAAGCCTTGACCGAAGGGCAATTGGGCAAACACCGCAGGCATGGTGACGAAAGTCAAACCTGGACCAGCAGCCGGGTCCAAACTGAACGCAAAAACAGCCGGCATGATCATCAGGCCTCCCAATAGGGAGGCGAGAACCGCTAAAAATGAGATCCATGCAACCGAAGTAGGCAGGTTGACCTTATCGGATAAATATGAACCGTAATTCATCATGGAACCAGAGCCCAATGAAAGGGAGAAGAAAGCAAATCCCATGGCATTTAAAAGGGAGGAACCGCTAAAAGCTTCGGGATCATACTTAAACATAAATTCGACTCCATCCCAAGCGTTAGGCAATGTCAATCCCCTCAAAATCAGGCACAGCATAAGAATGAAGAGGGTTGGCATCAAAAGTTTAGAGATGCGTTCAATACCCTTTTCAACACCGAATACAATGACGCCACCCGTTAGCGCCAAAAAGGCCAGCTGCATGAAAACAGCTCGCGGGCTATCGGTGACAAAGTTATCAAAGTGGCTGCCTAACTTGGTGGTATCGGTGATGAGCCCTTGACCAATACATGCATCAAAGAGATAGTTAAGACACCAACCGCCAATAACCTGATAAAAAGCCAGGATTAAAAACCCGGTTAATACGCTGATTTTCCCAACGCCTCCCCAGAAGGGGCCGCCGAAAAGTCTTAATGCATGGGCAGCACCACCCCGAGAAGCACGACCTAAAGCCATTTCGATCATTAAAACAATAAAACCGATGGCAATGGTCAAAACAATGTAAGGAAGAATAAATGCGGATCCGCCGTTGGTGCCGGCCATATAAGGGAATTTCCAAATGGCTCCCAGTCCTACTGCCGAACCGGCGCTGGCTAAAATAAATCCTAAACGCGTCCCCCAAACGGAGCGCTCTGAAGAAGTCGTCATTGCTTTGTCCCTTGTTAGTAGCATGAGATGGCATGCGTCGGTATCCCGTCAGTTAAAAATGAGCCATCAAGCTTTTGTAAATAATTAGTTGGTTATTCTAGGACAATAAACGAAAGAAAGCTTGGTACAAAAGACCATTTTTGCGAAAAAAGCCGAAAAAACAAATACGTTTTCCGGCTTATAAAGACTATTAAGACAATAGCATCTCGTCCGTTACGACACCAGCACCCTTTTCAAAAAGAGCTAATAGATCTGGAACCGTTAACTTTGATTTTTCTTCCTCTTTCACATCCACCACAATACGGCCTTGATGCATCATGATCAAGCGGTTGCCAAAACGAAGAGCATCACGCATATTATGAGTGATCATGAGTGTAGTGAGGTGGTCGGCTTTCACCAATCGTTCTGTCAATTGGAGTACTTTTTCTGCTGTCTTGGGGTCAAGCGCTGCCGTATGTTCATCGAGTAGCAAAAGTCTAGGTTTGACAAGCGTTGCCATTAACAGCGTCAGGGCTTGTCTTTGACCTCCGGAAAGCAAGCCAACATGGGCGCTCATTCGATCTTCCAGGCCCAATCCCAATTCTCTGAGAGCTTCCTTAAATTGAGTTGTTCTTTGTGTTTGAAAACTCCACCGAAGTCCAAGTTTTTTCCCTCTCCATGAAGCAAGTGCTAAATTTTCTTCAATCATCATTTTGCTGGCGGTGCCTTTCATGGGGTCTTGGAAAACTCGGCCGACATATTGGGCCCGCTCATGTTCGGGCATTCGGGTGACATCAGTGTCATCAATTCGAATTTGCCCCTGATCAATGTAAAAAGCGCCAGCGATAGCGTTTAATAACGTTGATTTCCCTGCGCCGTTTGATCCGATGACAGTGGCAAAATCACCGTCTTGGAGAGTTAGAGAAACACCCTGCAAAGCGCGTTTTTCATTAACACTGCCTGGGAAAAACGTTTTGTGAATATTGTCGATCGTGAGCATGAACTTCTCCAGGTGGTGTTAGGCGCGGCGTTGCCGTTCGAGCCATTTTTCTCGAATTAAAGGCATGGACAGAGCCAAGGCCACAAGTAGCGCGGTAAAAAGTTTCAGATCATTGGGTGGCATTCCCAGTTGCAAGACGACAGCAATGACTAAGCGGTAAACAATGGAGCCCAAAATAACGGAGATAAGGCAGTTTTTAAAACTTTTTGTACCGAAGAGCACCTCCCCAATAATGACAGATGCTAAGCCAATAACGATGGTACCCGTGCCCATGCCGACATCGGCAAAACCGTTAGATTGTGCGACGAGAGCCCCAGAGAGCGCGACTAAGGCGTTACTGATTAATAAACCCAATACAATCATTCGATTAGTATTGACACCCTGTGCGCGGGCCATCTGAGAATTACACCCAGTCGCGCGGATTGCGGTGCCAATTTCGGTACCAAAAAACCAATACATAAGACAACCAATGAAAACAGCGGCAACAATACCCACGGTCAACATGGCAACCGTTGAGCTCATCCCAAAAGATTCCGCATAAGAGAAAATCGTATCGACGCGCAGCAGCGCAACATTGGCTTTCCCCATGACATGCAGGTTGATGGAATAAAGACCAATCATGGTAAGAATCCCAGCTAAAAGGGCAGGGATCTTCAGTCGCGTCGTGAAAAAGCCCGTTACGACACCGGCTAGGGCTCCCGCGATGGCGGCCAGGAAAAAGGCAATGAGCATGCCGTAACCGTTGACAAGCGCAGTCGCTGCCACGGCGGCTCCGAGTGGGAAACTCCCTTCAACCGACAAATCAGCAATATCAAGAACGCGAAAGGTTATGTATACACCTAAAGCCAAGAGCGCCCACAAAAGACCTTGCGCGACAGTGGGTATCAAAATATCAATCATTTTTCTGTGTCAAACACCCCGTTGTTCTACTAAGAGCAACGGGGATATAAGTATTCAATCGAATTAGTAGCGAATTAACTCCGCATTTTTAGCAAGAGAGTCCGGAATCTTTATGCCGAGTTTTTCTGCTACGGATGCGTTGATTTTGGCCTTAAATTCTGTTTGGAAACGAATGGCCATGTTTTGTGGCTGAGCCTTACCTTGCAATATGTCTGCGCCCATATCACCCGCAATGCGGCCGAGATTGTAGTAGTCCACGCCAATCGTTGCCAGGCCTCCGCCTTTTAGCATACCTTCTTCACCCGTGATGACGCCGATACCGGCTGGCGTTGTGATTTTGGTCAGAACAGGCATGGCCGAAGCAATAATGTTGTCAGTCGGCACGTAAATGACATCGACTTTGTCGAGCATACTTTGAGCCGTTTGCTGGACATCATTGACAGAGGAGACAGTCAGTTCTACCAACGTTAGCCCACGCTTTTGGACCTCTTCTTTTAGAATTTTTGCCTGAAACTGAGAGTTAATTTCAGAGCTGTTGTAGATTGTGCCGATACGTTTGGCATCGGGAACCAATTCAAGCATCAGTTTGACTTGTTCGGCGACGGGGTTCAAATCAGACGAACCCGTCACATTCGTATCTGGCTTTTGGTTGGATTTAACGAGTTTAGCTACCTCAAAATCAGTAACCGCTGTCGCGACAATCGGCGTTTTATCTGTGGCATTGGCAACGACTTGAGCGGCGGGGGTAGCGATGGCAAAAATCAGGGGATATTTTTGAGTGACAAAGCGCTGAGCGATATTGCCGAGGTTGGATTGATCAGCTTGGGCGTTTTGTTGGTCAAATTCCACATTCAATCCGCGAGCTTTGACGGCATCAACAATTCCTCGATTGGCTTCATCAAGAGCAGGGTGTTCAACCAACTGAACAAGACCCACGGTAGTAGAAGTTTTTGACTGGGCAGTCGGATCATTTTTTTCTTCTCCGCAACCCGTTAAAGCGATAAGACTTGCCGAGATAACGGCGGCAAGGGCAACTTTCCTGATTTTCATAGCCTGTCCTTTGTTTTAGGTTCGATCCTGCGCGAAAAATAGTCAGACGGTAAAGGGAGCGCAGTCCGATTTCTTCGGTAAGCCGACTGTTTTATTTAACCGGCTTTAGGCGCGATCTACCACCCTTTGTAAGGTGACCGCTTCAGGTCATGTTATCACGATTATGTTTTGAATCTGTTTTTGAATACGAAAGACCTAAGGATGTTTATTTATTTTGGAAAAAATCCAAGTCAGATAACTGATAGCGCTCTGAGGGATTAATCCTGATCGGGCACTCATAAAAGTCAGTGATAATGATCCCATTAACGAAAGCGGAGATTCAATAATGCGCACATCATTTATTGCAACGGGAGATAGTTTTATTATTCGTCGAATTCCAGCTCAAGGTTATTCTGGTTTTAAAGATTTAAAAACACTTATTGAAAAGCATGATGTCCGGTTCACCAATTTGGAGATGACTTTTCATGACAATGAAGCATTTCCGGCAGCAGCCAGTGGGGGTCTTGGGCTGTGAGCGAGCCGGCAATGCTCGACGATATGAAGCGATATGGATTTAATCTTTTCAACACAGCCAATAATCATTCAGGTGATTTCGGACAGCTGGGCGTTTTAGCAAGGATTAAGCATTTGAAAGAACGCGATATGGTCTTTGCCGGAACCGGAGCGACATTGCAAGAGGCAAGCAAGGCGTGTTATTTGGAGACTCCTCAGGCACGTGTCGCCCTTATTGGAGCCACATCCAATTTGGATCCTGCGGCTATCGCCGGTGGGCAGGGATTCAGAATGAGCGGACGGCCGGGCTTAAATCCGCTTCGCTACAAGACGATTTACCACGTGGATCAGGAGACTTTTGAAATGGTCAATCGTATGGCGAAGCGGTTGCACATTAACGATTATCAGGAATTGACAATTGAATTAGGTTACGCCGCGCCGTTTCCCCCAAATATAGCCTGTTTAGGTACTTATCGATTTGTGTTGGATAGTGAAAACTTTGTAGAAACGATTCCCGATCCAATTGATGAAGAACGCATTCTGGATGAAATTCGAGAGGCAAAAAGACAGGCAGATATTGTTTTATTCAGTCTTCACACTCACGAAATGGTTGGCAAGGACTTTTTTAGTATCCCAGAATTTATTTCAACGATTTCTCATAAAGCGATTGACGCCGGTGCCAGTGTTGTTATCGGACATGGACCACATATGTTGCGAGGCGTAGAGGCTTACCATGGGGAGTCATTTTTCATAGTCTCGGAAACTTTCTCTTCCAGACGGAGACCATTGCTTCTCAGCCTTACGATGCCTTTGTCAAAATGCATCTTTCTCAGGATACGAGAGTTGGTGAATATATGGATAATCGAAGTAAAAACGGCACGGTAGGTTATCCCGTTATGCCTGACATTTGGAATGCGTTTGTTGCATCATGGACAATGGAAAATGGAGAACTTCAGAATGTGAAGTTGTATCCAATTGAACTGGGACAGCATTTGAGCAGGGCTCAGCGTGGTTGGCCGCGTCTGTCAGAATCCAACGAAACATTGGAAAAAATCAGACTGTTGAGCGAAAAACTGGGAACGAAAATAAGTATTGAAAACGGAATTGGAACCGTAGAGTTGAAATAAAAGAAGCATTTCATTGGCCGGTGCCTTTCCCACCGGCCAATGAAGCAAAGTTAAATTCCGGAAATGAGAACCGTGATTACAAGGATAGGTGCGAAAATAGCGATGCTCCAGCGCAAGATTGAATAGGTTGAGTTGCTGTGCAGATGTGACTTATCCCCGGAAATGAAAGGCTTGATTTGAGGCCATGCGATCCAACTGGAAAGCACGGCGATCATTAACCCGCCAATCGGTAAGCTGATGTTGCTGGTTAAGTAATCGATCCAATCAAAAAATGTTTTTCCCAGCCACTTGGTGTCTGCGAGAGGACCAAATGAAAGGGCACTGAAAGAGCCGACGATCATCAGGCCGACCGTCGTGACAACCACGGCCTTAGGGCGGCTCCATTTCCATTCGTCATGCAAGAAGGCTACATCAATTTCAAGCATTGAAACGGAACTGGTGATGGCCGCCACCAATAAGCAGGCATAAAAGGTGATGGCAAAGAAATTTCCCAAGGGCATTTGCGCAAAAATAGCCGGCATGGTTACAAAGGTCAGACCGGGTCCCGCACTTGGATCTAACCCGAAAGCAAAAACCGCCGGCATAACCATCAATGCGCCGAGGAGGGAGCTGATGATGGTTAAAAAAGCAATCCAAGCTGACGAACCAATGAGGTCAACTTTACTGTCCAAATAACTGCCGTAAGTGAGCATGCAGCCGCTGCCCAAGCATAAAGAGAAGAAGGTAAAGCCCATGGTTGAGAGCAGAGCATCGAAAGTGAACGCTTGAGGGTTCCAACTGAAAAGATACTCAATGCCTTGGAATGCGCCCGGTAAAAAAAGCGAGCGCACGATAATGACCAACATCAAAATGAATAACAGGGGCATGAGAACTTTAGATAGCCGTTCGATGCCGCTACTTACCCCATAGGCGACCACCCAAGCCGTAATGACTAAAAAGAGTGCCTGATAGCCGATAGCCAATTCCGGATCACCCGATATTGAAGCAAAGTGTGCGCCTAGTTGAGCTTGATCGGCGACCAGTCCCGCTCCCAAGCAAGCGTTGACGAAATACGCGATTGTCCAACCGCCGATGGCAGAATAAAAGCTAAGAATCAAAAAGCCCGTAATGACGCCCAAATAGCCGGCACGTCCCCAATTTTTTCCGCCTAATTTTCTGAAAGCCGTGACAATGCAACCGGCCCCAGCCCGACCAATGGTTAGCTCTGCGATCAGTAGCACCAGACCGATAGTGAATGTCAGCACAATAAAGGGGAATAAAAAAGCAGAGCCGCCATTAGAGCCTACGAGGTAAGGGAATTTCCAAATTGCACCTAACCCAACGGCCGCGCCGGCGCTTGCAAGCACAAAACCTAATCGAGAACCCCACGTAGAACGATCACTCATATCATGAACCTATGAAAACGCGCCCGGCCATCTTCGGCTCGGGCGCTTCAGAATGATATTTTAATTGTAACCTAAATGCCCGAAATCAAAACGATGACAACGAGTGCCGGAGCCAATAAAGAAATGGTCAGGCGTATCCACCCGATTGTCAGAACCGAATGATGACGAATAGCAAGCATTTGTTGCTTCATAACAGGCCATGCCTTCCATCCGGCTAAAGCAGCGATACTGAGACCGCCGAGTGGCATCAGAATGTTGGAGCAGACGTAGTCGGAAAAATCAAAAATAGACATCCCGTTGATTTCAACCCATGCGAAAGAGCTAAACGAAAGTGCTTGAAGGCTTGCGAAAATGAAAAGAGTGATCCAGCATAATGCCGTTGCAGCCCGTCTGCGCATGCCCCACTCGTTGATAAGGTAAGCAACAACAACTTCCAGCAAGGATACGGAGCTTGTAATAGCCGCAATGAAAAGACAGACATAAAAAGCGGCCGCCAACACATCAGCCATTGGCATATGCTCAAAAATCATTGGAATCGTGATAAACACCAAACCGGTTCCAGCGGCCGGATCCATGCCGAAGGCAAATACCGCGGGAATAATCATGACACCTGCCAGAAGCGCTGCCTGGGTTGATAAAAAAGCCACCCATACGGAAGAGCCCGGAATGTCTGTATGCGAACTCAGGTAGGAACCGTAAGTCACCATGATGCCCGCGCCCAGAGACAGCGAAAAGAAGGTAAATCCCATAGCGTTTAGGATCGTGGCTCCGCTAACTTGTTCCCAGTTAAACGAAAATAGGAATTGCATGCCTTCCCAAGAGCCCGGCATCATTAAGGATCGGATGATGATGAAAATCATCAGGATAAACAAAAGCGGCATAAGGTACTTTGCAATTTTTTCAATACCTTTTTCAACCCCTAAGGCGACCACTGCACAAGTAGCCGTCAGGTATAGGAACATGAAGAAAACGTTTACCGTTCCGTTGCTGACTAATGCTTTGAAATGATCAGAGAGAATTTTCGGGTCGCCATTGACAACATTGCCGGCAAAGGAATCAAACAAATAGGAAACGCACCAACCGCCGATGACAGAGTAATAGGTCAAAATAATGTAGGCATTTAAGACAGCGATACCGCCGACGATAGCAAAAAAAGGACCGCCTACTTTCTTTAACGCATGAACGGCTGAGCCTCTGCCTGCTCGTCCCATGGCACATTCGGCCATGACCAAAACAATGCCGATCGTAAAGGTGAAAATTAAAAAGGGAACAATAAAAGCGGCTCCGCCGTTAGTGCCGGCCCAAAATGGGAATTTCCAAATGGCGCCTAGGCCAATGGCGGAACTGGCGGAAGCAAGAATGAACCCGAGACGGGAACTCCAAACAGTGTCGGCGATGCTGTTATCTGATGCCATTTTTATTCCTTTTTCGATCTGATTTCTGAGAGACTGAATGCAGGTAGCTCATTTTAGTGGAGCAGACAAATGAAAACGAATTTCATCTAGGCGCTTCCTACTAGACTCATTTTGTTTTCAGTCCAACGGAAAGCGAGGGATAGGATTGGAAAGAAAAAAGGCGATGAACGACTTTGTGTCCATCGCCCTTAAAACGATTAGAAGGAGGATTCAAACCGACGTTTAACGTCTTTGACGTTGCTGACCTGTCGTAGGCTACGCATCACACGCATCAGTTGAATACGGTTGTCTACTTGAACAAGCAGTTGCAATTGCGGATCATTCAAGTCATCGGGAATATTCATCCCAACAATGGACGAGCCTTCTTGCGCAACGGCTTGCGTGGCTTGCAGGATGGCCGGGCGAATATCGTTGACTTTGATATCAATCGGTACTGTGAAATGGTGGTTAGCCACTTCCGTCCAAGAAGCCTCTTCCCAACGTTCCGCGTTATTGTTGCGGCCTTGTTGAGCATGAATACAGGTGGCCCGGTGGACCGTAATGCCATGTCCAGCGCGTTCAAACGCGCAAATGTCATCGCCCCAGACCGGATGACAGCATCGGGCAATTTGAGCGCTTTGTCGTTTGCCGTTAACTATGACTTCGATACCGTCTTCGGTTTTATCCGGCTCTTGTTCCTCATCGGACAAAGCTTGCAGACGGTGCAACACGACGACGAAGCTGGCTTTGCCGGAGCCCACAAGGGAATAAAGCGAGGCACGCGAGTCAACATCATGCTCTTTCATAACAGTGTTCCAAATCTCATCGGAAACGCTGTCAAGAGAGAAATGGGCGGCCTCAGCTTCTTCTTCTAGGACTTTGCGTCCAATCTTGACGGCACTGTCAAAATCCAGAGAGCGAAGGTATTGACGGACTTCTGCGCGAGCTTTGCCACTTCGGACAAATCCCAGCCAACGGGGATCCGGGTGAGAAAGTGAACTCGTGGCGATTTCCACCATGTCGCCATTGGACAATTTTGTATCGATATCTCTTACTTGACCGTTGATTCGGCACTCGCGAACATGATTGCCCACGTCCGAGTGAATTTGGTAGGCAAAGTCAATCGGCGTGCAGTCTTGCGGCAGAGAGATAATTTTGCCTTTCGGTGTGAATACATAAATGCGATCGGGGAAAAGATCGGCTTTAATATTTTCGTAAAACTCGCTTGTGTCGGAAGATTTTTGTTGCAAATCCAACAGGGACTGCAGCCACGCGTGGGTGAGCGTCTGGATGTCACTTTCGCTGCCGCGATTGAGCCAGTGGGTGAGGATCCCTTGCTCGGCGATGTCATTCATCTTTTCGGTGCGAATCTGGAATTCAACCGGAGTGCCCTGAGGACCGATCACGGTAGTGTGCAAACCTTGGTAACCGTTACTTTTCGGAATAGCAATAAAGTCCTTAAAGCGTGATTGAACAGGTTTGTACATCATGTGCAAAGCGCCCAATGTCCTATAGCAGTCTTCACGAGTGGCCACGATGACTCTAAAACCATAGATATCAAAAACTTCCGAGAAGGAGAGTTTTTTGATACGCATCTGGTTGTAAATCCCATAGCACGTTTTTTCACGCCCTAAAACGCGCCCTTTGATGTTTGCACGCTCCAGCATGCGTTTGGTGTCATTCAGAATTTCTTCCAAGGCGGGCCGACGATTCTTACGGGCGGCAATCAGCTCTTTGTAAAGAACTTCATAGCGACGGGGATAATAGTTTTGCAGGCACAACTCCTGCAGTTCTCGGAAAGCGTGATTAATGCCCAAATGATGAGCCATTGGCACATAGATGTCGAGCGTTTCCTTGGCAATGCGACGGCGTTTTTCCGGGCGCATGACTCCAAGGGTTCTGAGATTGTGAAGGCGGTCAGCCAGCTTAACCAGAATAACGCGAACGTCTTTGCTCATGGCCAAGAGCATTTTCTTAAAACTTTCGGCCTGAGCAATTTCATTGGATGAAAACTTAAGCTTATCGAGTTTTGAGACACCGTCAACGATTTCCGCGGTAACCGTGCCGAATTTTTTGGCCATTTCATTTTTTGAGTGGCCAGTGTCTTCAAGGACATCGTGCATCAAACCGGCCTGAATGGCCGCGCAGTCCAAATGCCATTCGGCAAGAATACAAGCGACCGAAATCGGGTGAGTTATGTAAGGTTCGCCGGACTTTCGGAATTGACCCAGGTGGGCGTCATCGGCATAACGGTAAGCTTCCTTGATTTTTTCCAGATCCGACGGGCTCATGTACTTTGAACACAGCGCGATGAGTGAGGCAGCTGTGGCAATGCCTGCCTTTTTTGTCGTTGTGACAAGAGGAAGCTCTGTCTGCTCTTCTTTGTGAGCGGGCGATGGAGAAGAGTTCGATTCGCCCCTTAAAATGGACTGACGAATCGAGGCGAGAATATCGGTTGACCCGGTTTGTAAGTATTTCGGTACCATACAGCACCTCTTTTTTTATTGACTCGCCTCTGCTTGCATTCGTACTTCAGTAATTAGTTAAACGCGATAAGCAGAAGTTTAGAAAACAAAAAAGCGAAGTCAGGCCCTAACCTTTACTTCGCTTTCTTTCTTGGATTAAGAAATGCGCTTGAACATTTCATCCTTGGAGATTTCACCGGCGGCAATCTCACGCAAGGCGAGCACCGTGGGCTTATCCTTCGCGTCCACGCGGGCAACCGCACCGGAGGACAATTGGCGAGCACGCTGAGCAGCGGCTAAAACCAATTCAAAGCGATTGGTGATCTTTTTCAAGCAATCTTCAACAGTTACACGAGCCATATTTTTTTCAATAAAAAGAGAATAACCAAGTATTCCACTTAATTTAAAAGCGGAATACCCAAATGTTTGAACGTTTCACGTTCTCGCACCGCCTGAGTCTTAAAACTTAAGCGCGATGCACGCACAATAGCGATCAAGTCACCTGTTGCGCGATCAAAATCATCGTTAATTATAACGTAGTCGAACTCTCCCGCATGCACCATTTCGGCGCCAGCCCCTGCCAACCGTCTGGCAATGACTTCATCGGAATCCGTTCCTCGTTTATTCAGGCGAGCGCGGAGTGCGTCAACCGAAGGCGGCAAAATAAAAATGCCGACAACATCCGGGAAAAGCCGCTTAACTTGCAACGCTCCTTGCCAATCAATTTCTAGCAATACATCGTGCCCCTTTTCAAGCTCCTCGGCAATCCATTTTTTGGAGGTGCCGTAGTAGTTCCCATGGACATAGGCCCATTCCAGAAATGCATTGTCCTCTTTGAGTTTTTCAAAATCTTCCACGGACACAAAGTGATATTCTCTGCCGTTTTCCTCTCCAGGACGTGGCGCTCGCGTTGTGTGTGAAATAGACAAGTGGACTGTCGGGTCAGCCTTCAAAAGCGCTGCGACAAGCGATGATTTTCCGGCTCCAGAAGGAGCGGTGACTAAAAACAAACGACCGGCTTTTTGATCTAGCATAAGTGGCCTCTTGGGTTAATCTGACAATTTTAGCGAACTTACCGCTTAAAAAGATCAAGTCCGAATGATTTTAGGAGTTCACAGGTTTCAAAAACTGGCAATCCCATAATGCCGCTGTAAGAACCTTTTATTTCTGAGATAAACGCCCCGGCTAATCCTTGAATACCATAGCCGCCCGCTTTGTCATAGGGTTGAGCGGTTCGAACGTAAGCTGAAATCTCCTCTTGAGTGAGGGTTTTAAAGCGAACTTCAGAGATACTGACAGCTTGCTTGAGATTGTTTTCGCTGGTACCGACACAAATGGCCGTGCGGACTTCATGCACACGGCCCGAAAGACGCTCCAGAAACGAGTAAGCCTCTTGCTCATTATCGGGTTTGCCTAAGATATCCCGATCAACAATGACGGTTGTATCGGCCGACAGAATCGGCAGCATAGGGCGGTTTTCGCGACGGATTCTTTCAAAGGCGATCAAAGCCTTTTCACGGGCTGTCCGTACAACATAATCTTCCGGAGACTCTCCGGGCAGTTGCTCCTCGTCACCTTTAAAATTGCGTAGAGTATGGTCATTGCTGGCAATAACAATGGGACTAAAGCCGAGTTGCTCTAAGATTTCTTTTCGTCTGGGGCTTTTCGAGGCCAGATACAGGGAGAGATTGGCAGACATGGTTAAAGTATCAAGCTCTGTGGTAGGGGTGATTGGTCAGGATGCTGAAAGAGCGATAAATTTGTTCGGCTAACATCACTCGAGCCATCGCATGAGGCAGCGTCATGGATGACAATCTCATGAGCATTCGAGCTTGGGCTTTGAGTTCCGGATCGAGACCGTCTGCGCCTCCGATGAGAAAACAAAGCGACTCGCCTGCATCTCTCCAGGTTCGGATTTTCTTTGCGAAGTCAACCGTTGTCAGATCCTTGCCGTGTTCGTCCATAGCGATGATCAGACTATTGTGAGGAATGGCCGCGCGGATGCGTTCCGCTTCGGTTTTCATGATATTGGCGGTGCTTTGACCGGAACGCAGTTCGGGTTTGACGGCTTTTACGCTTACAACCCAATCTTTTGGAAAGCGCCCGAGATAATCTTCAACAGCGCTATCCGCCCAAGCGGGTTGACGCAGTCCGACAGCGACGATGGTGATTTTCATGATACAAAAAAGAGCAGGCTGCCCACGCAGCCTGCTACCTAATAATGCGTGTTAGTCTTCGACGATTTTAATGGTCTTTCCGCGCACAACTCGTCTGCGAGCAGTGGCTGGTTTTTCGTCGTCTTTTTCCTTCTTTTCAGAATTCAGTTTAACGTTAACCTTTTTGCCGCCCCAAACCTCTTCGAGGTTGTAGTACTCGCGCATGGCCGGCTGCAAGATATGCACAATGGCTTGACCGCAATCAACCAGCACCCATTCACCGGTATCGGTTCCTTCCATCCCAATGACTTCACCGCCCGCTTCTTTGACTTCGTGGCTTACGTTATAACCTAACGCTCGAGTCTGACGGTTTGAAGAGCCCGTTGCAATGATGACTCGTTCAAATTCAGAGGTGAGGTGCTTTGTGTTGTAGACAACGATATCCTGCGCCTTGACATCATCAAGCGCATTGACAATAACACGTTGTAATTTACGAATGTCCATAAAAAATCTCAAATTGGTTTAACTGATAGAGGAAATTGTATCAGTCTTTCGTTTTCTCATTTAAGTAGAGGAATTGAAATACTTTTTCAGGCAACGCGGTTTTTAAAAAGGGATTAAACCAATCATGCTGATCGATGAGTTGGCGAATGCGACTTGAATCAATATCAAGTGCCGGCATGGGGAGCATTGTGACAGATATTTTTTGATCCTCTATAAAACGTGCCACTTCTTCTGTAGCGTGGGCCGTTTTTCCATTTCGGTTGAAAACAACCAAGGAGACATAGTCAAAAATTTTTTGCCAATCTTTCCACGTATGAAAGTTACTCCATTGATCTGAACCTATCAGGTAGAAGCGCTCATCATCGGGGTATTCAGCAGCCAATTCTCGCACGGTGTCAATGGAATAAGAAAGTGTTTTTCGATCCAATTCTCTGGTATCCACAGACATTCCGGCGCGGTCAGTCAGGGCAAGGCGAAGTAGCCGGACTCTGGTTTCAGAAGGCATCAAGTCGCGACTCTCCTTTTGCCAGGGGTTGGCAGGCAACCAGCAAAGGTGGTCAAGATGAAGTGTCCGAAAAGCCTCTTTGGCCAAGGCCAAGTGACCCTCATGAACAGGATTAAAGGTTCCGCCGAAAAAACCTAGCCGCATAAAGAAAAAGCGGGAAAGGAACACTTTCCCGCCACTGAAATATTACTTCATTGCTCGATAGCCGATATCGGATCGATATTGCATCCCATCAAAATGGACTTTTTTAACGCCATCATAGGCCATGCGAGCGGCTTCTTTGACGCTCGGCCCCAGCCCGACGACGCAAAGGACGCGGCCGCCGGAAACAACGGTCAGTCCGTCTTGCTTTTTCGTGCCGGCATGGAAAACATGAAGGCTATCGCTATCGGCAGGCAGCATGGTGATCTGGGCGCCTTTTTCCGGCTTCTCCGGGTAACCCTTGGCCGCACAGACAACGCCTAAAGCCACACGGTTATCCCATTGTGCTTCAACGGTGTCCAAACGACCGTCAATAGCCGCTTCAATTAAGTCAACAAAAGACGATGCGAGACGACTCATGATGGGTTGCGTTTCAGGATCACCCATGCGGCAGTTAAATTCTAGGGTCTTTACGACGCTGTTGCCTTCGCTGTCATGATCGATCATTAAACCGGCATAAAGAAATCCGGTAAAGGGGATGCCATCGGCAGCCATGCCGTCTACTGTCGGTCGAATGATTTCCCGCATGACTTGTTCATGAATTTGCGGTGTCACGATCGGAGCAGGGGAGTAAGCTCCCATACCGCCTGTGTTCGGCCCCATGTCGTGGTCAAGCAGGCGTTTATGGTCTTGGCTGGAAGCCATCGGTAAGATGTGTTGACCGTCAACCATGACGATAAAGCTGGCCTCTTCGCCTTTTAAGAAATCTTCAATAACGACTCGAGCCCCGGCCGCGCCAAAGGTGTTGCCTTCGAGCATACTGTCAATTGCTTGATGGGCTTGTGCGAGATCCATGGCGACAATGACACCCTTGCCGGCGGCCAAGCCATCGGCTTTGATGACGATCGGCGCGCCCTTTTTCTCAACATAGGCATGGGCCGCTTCGGCATCGGTAAACGTTTCGTAGTCTGCCGTGGGCACTCCATGACGTTTCATGAATGCTTTAGCGAAATCTTTGGAACTTTCCAACTGGGCTGCTGCCTTTGTCGGCCCGAAAATCTTCAAGCCATTGGCTCGGAAATAATCGACAATCCCCGCCGCCAGAGGAGCTTCCGGACCAACCACCGTGAAGCGCACGTCATTGGTTTTGACAAAGTCTGCCAAACGAGCAATGTCGGATTCCGGTACATTGATCAGCTTTTTCGTTAAAGCCGTACCAGCATTACCAGGGGCCACATAAACCGTTTCTACACGGTCGTCTTGAGCCAAACGCCAAGCAATCGCGTGTTCGCGACCGCCACTACCGACAACGAGAATCTTCATGGGAGCTCCTCCAAAGGGGAAGTTTTAGTCTTCAAAAACAGCAGTTGTATAGACTTGTTGAACGTCGTCCAAGTCTTCCAAAGCATCAATCAAACGTTGCATACGTTCGGCATCTTCGCCGCTTAAAGACGTTTCATTTAAAGCCTTCATTGTGACTTCAGCCATTTCAGGCTTCATCCCGGCTTTTTCGAAAGCATCGTTAACGGCTTCGAAAGCTTGGGGATCACAAACCACTTCAATGCCGCCTTCTTCATCAACGATAACGTCATCGGCTCCGGCGTCAAGCGCAACGGTCATCACTTCATCTTCAGTGGCAGTGCCCGGAGCGAAGAGGAATTGACCGCAGTGCTTAAACATGAAGGAAACAGAACCTTCTGCGCCGAGGTTGCCGCCATTTTTACTCAGGATGTGGCGGACATCAGCTACCGTACGGGTGCGGTTATCTGTTGCGGCATCAATGATCAAAGCCGCGCCGCCCACGCCGTAACCTTCGTAGCGGGCTTCTTCAAATTTCACGCCTTCCAACTGGCCGGAGCCCTTCAAGATGGCGTTTTTAATGGTGTCCTTGGGCACATTGCCGGCACGGGCCTTTAAAAGAGCAAGACGCAGACGGGAGTTGCTGTCGGGGTCAGCGCCGTTGCGCGCGGCAACCATGATTTCGCGGACCAGTTTAGTCCACAAGTTGGAGCGCTTGGCGTCTTGACGGCCTTTACGGTGTTGAATATTTGCCCATTTAGAGTGTCCGGACATGGAAAATTTCCTTTCAAAAACAATCAATCAGGTTAACAAGCCAGCCCCTGTGGCAGGCAGATGTAAAACTTAAATATTTTACTCGTCATACGCTTCTTTGTCTGCAAAACTATCTCTTTGATTTGTAGTTTTTTTCTTCACAGAAAACGGCCAGTCACGCTGTTGGGGTTTTTTCGAATATCGTCGGGCGTTCCTGTTGCAACGATGTGTCCACCGGCGTCTCCTCCGCCAGGCCCCATATCAATCAGATAATCCGCATTGCGGATAATGTCGAGATCATGCTCGATAACAATAACAGTGGCCTGGTTATTAATCAGTTGATCAAAAACTTTCATTAAAACCTGTACGTCTAAAGGGTGCAGGCCAATGGTGGGCTCATCAAACACAAAAATAGTTTGTGATTGAGGCTTACCCATCTCACTGGCTAATTTCAGCCGCTGAGCCTCTCCACCCGATAGGCTTGGTGTTTCTTCTCCTAATGTCAAGTATCCTAACCCTAAGTTTTGTAATATCTGTAGGCGTTGATAAATGGTTTTTTCTTTGCTAACGATTTCTATAACATGGTTAATGTTCATCGACATCAACTCGGGTAAGGAATGACCGTTGAAATGATTTTCTGAACAAATTTTCTTTGCTTCATCACGATAGCGGCTGCCTTTACATTCAGGACACGGGATATCAACGTCCGGTAGGAACTGAACATCCAGGCTGATGACGCCCGTCCCGTCACAAAGAGGACAACGCAATTTGCCCGTGTTGTATGAGAAGTCTCCGGCTTTTAGCTGCGCCGCTTTCGCCGCAGGCATCTTTGCATAAATTTTCCTCAGTTCATCGTGTACATTGGCATAAGTGGCCACGGTCGATCGTATGTTGATACCAATAGGCGTCGCATCAATCAGTTTGATATTCGTAATACCGGGAGCAGAGATACTTTTTATATGTTGAGGCAACTTTCCGTTGTTAATGGCGGCATCTAAAGCCGGGATCAAACTTTCCAAAACCAAAGTGGTTTTCCCGGAGCCCGAGACTCCGGTGACCACGGTTAACTTCCCTTTAGGGATTTTTACTCGAAGAGGTTTTACAGTGTGGATACTCTTCGTTTCAAGATCAATCGAGCCTAAATCAAAAAGATTTTCTTTGCGACACCGTTTTCGGATCAGTTGTTTGGCCTCTGTGGCAATAAAAGGACCGATTTGCGAATTTGGGTTACGTGCGAGTTCTCCGACGGTGCCCTGGGAGAGGATTTCTCCGCCATCAGCACCCGCCGTTGGTCCCATTTCAATCAGCCAGTCGGCAGATTTTAGGATCCGCGTATCGTGATCGACCAAAACAACAGAATTGCCATCAGCGACTAAATCCCGCATAACGCCAATAAGTCCAGAGATGTTGCTTGGGTGTAGGCCAATCGAAGGTTCGTCGAGAACGTACAAAACACCAGTCGTGCGGTTTCTGACGGCGCGAGCCAATTGCATTCGTTGCCGTTCTCCAGTCGATAGAGTGCTGGAAGCACGGTCAAGAGACAGATACCCCAACCCCAAATCCAGTAAACGTTTGGCGACATTTTGGAAAGACTCAACAATGCTGAGCGCCATGGGACGCATCGGCTCAGGCAATGAATTCGGAATGTCGTCAACCCATTGACTCAATTGCAAAAGCGTCATATGGCAGGCTTCATCTAAAGACAACCCTTTGAGTTTGGGAGCTCTTGCAATCTCGTTTATGCGCGAGCCTTGGCAATCCGGACAAACACTTTGTTTAAGGAATTTCTCAACACGTTTCATTCCCTTTTCATCTTTAACTTTAGACAGAGCGTTTTCAACCGTATAGACCGCGTTGTAATACGTAAAATCCAATTCTCCGGCTTGTTGTGTGGATTTCGATTTATAAAAGATATGTTTTTTAATAGCTGGGCCGTTATAGACAATGTCTTTTTCTTTATCGGATAAATCTTTAAAAGGAACATCTGTCCTTACGCCCATTGCCCGACAGACATCGGTCATAAGGGACCACATGAGTGAGTTCCATGGAGCGACAGCGCCTTGATCGATAGTGAGTGTTTCATCAGGAACGAGCGTTGAACGGTCGACAGTTTGCACAATGCCCGTGCCAGAACAGGTTCGGCAAGCTCCGAGGCTATTGAAAGCAAGCTCTTCGGCCGAGGGAGCAAAAAACTCAGCTCCGCAAATCGGACAATGAAGTTTTTCTCCGGCAGCAACTGCTAAGGATGGAGCTACATAGTGACCGTTAGGGCAGCGATGGTTGGCCAAGCGAGAAAACATTAAGCGCAGACTGTTGAGTAATTCAGAGCCAGTTCCAAATGTACTTCTTATACCGGGAACCGCCGGTCTTTGATGAAGAGCAAGGGAGGCAGGGATGTAGAGCACCTCATCGACTTGAGCTTTAGCAGCCTGAGTCATACGTCTTCTTGTATACGCTGAAAGGGCCTCCAAATATCGTCTGGACCCCTCTGAATACAAGACTCCTAATGCAAGGGATGATTTCCCTGAGCCTGAGACGCCGGCAATTCCAACAATTCTGTTAAGTGGGATGTCAACATCAATATTTTTTAAATTGTGAACTCGCGCGCCACGAACTTTGATGCAATCAACCATTTTGCCAACTCTCCTTAGACTTCATTATCGCCATGCCGATCAACGCTTGCCACTATTTGAAAGAAAAAGCCCGCAACACCAAATGCGTTGCGGGCTAAAAACCTCAGCGATCAGTCGTCGGTTACTTCATTAAGCGCGTGAGCATTTGAGAGTAGATATTGACACCGATGTCCAAAGAATTTTCATCAATGTCAAAGTCTGAAGTATGATGACCACCCGTACGATCTGAGCCTAGTACAAAGTAAGCAGCCTTGCCGCCGTGAGCCTGCACACGACGAGCCAAAATCGTAGCGTCTTCAGAGCCGCCGAAGTTGACTTCGTGCAATACCTTATTAACGCCTTCGGTATGAGCGCAGACATCATCGAGCATATCGACCAATTCCTTATCATTAAAGAGGTCCACAGCTTCACCCATTTTTTCGATGTGGTACTCGACAGAGAAGCTTTTGGCAACACCTTCAACAATGTTTTCGGTTTCGCTGGCCATAAATTGGTTAATTTCACCGGTTTCACCGCGAACTTCCATAACGAGTTTAGCGTTGACTGGAATAACGTTGCGGCCTTCACCGGCGGTTATCTTGCCAACATTCACACGTGTCATGCCAGCGCCGTGACGTGGAATGCCGAGAAGTTGCGTGACACAGTGGCAAGCGGCGGCCAATGCATTTCGTCCCGCATTCGGTTCAATGCCGGCATGTGCTGGGCGGCCCTTAAAGGTGATGTCGTACTTGGTTGTACAGAGGAACCCGATTGGACTTGTAATGATTTCTCCGGACTTAGCCATCATCGCAATGTGGCTGGAAAGGAAGTAGTCGCAATCGTCCACAATGCCGCTAGCGGCAACAGCGGCAGCCCCACGTACGCCTTCTTCTGCCGGTTGGAACACAATTTTAAGTTTTCCGTTTAACTGGTCCTTGTGTTCCATGGCCCAACGAGCAATAGCCAAGCCAGAGGAGATGTGAGAGTCGTGTCCGCAGGCATGCATTAATCCAGGACGCTTAGAGGCCCAGCCTTCCTTGCTTGCACGATGTTCGTCAGAGGGATTTTCGGTGACGTTATTGCAGTCAATATCAAAGCGTAAGGCAACTGTCGGACCGGGACGCCCCGTATCCAAAACGGCAACACAGCCGGTTAATTCCTGCATTTCATCGAGCAATTCTTGGCTTACGCCGCGAGCTTTCGCTGTTTCAATGGCTTGAGCAACAAGTTTAGGATCTCGCCCTAGGCAATCCTTACGAGAAATGACCTTTTCTCCCATCAACACTTCGTAACCTAATTCACGTAAGTGTTGGACGATAAAAGCCGTTGTACAGAATTCCGTCCAACCTTCTTCCGGGAATTGGTGAAGTTCACGGCGGATACTGATAAGTTGATCGTGATAAGCACATTGAGTCATAGTTGTTCTCCAATACTTGAGCTGCAACAGAGAGTGCACACTCCCTGATAAGGAAAATTGTAGTCCTGAAAAAAGAGGGGAAGATTTGAATCTTCCCCTCTTTTGAGCTTAGTTAAGTTCGACTAGTTCGGACTAGACCATGAACAATGCCAAAACAAACACAGCGACCGTGCAAGGCAGAGCCGTGCGCTTTGCAACGTCCATCGGGTTTGCCATAGCGATACCGGCCACAACAACCATAGCACCAGCGATCGGGCTCATCGTACGGCCCAAAGCGCCGGTCAAGAAGGCCAAGGCACCCAATGCCTTAATTTCCATTCCGAATTCAGGAGCGTGCGGTGTCACAGCTTCGTTAAAGGCCATGGTGGCAGCGTCGCCAGAACCGGTGATGGTACCCATGATCCACGGACCAATAGAGCCGCCCCAACGAGCGATGTCATTGGAGTGCTTCAATACGTCAACGAACGTATCGATCAAGCCGGTAGCGCGTAAGCCAGCAGCGAACACGCCGGCGGCAATGATGATACCCATCACGTCAGCATAACCTTTGCCCATACCATTGAAGAATTGCTTGGAGAATTCTTGCGGGTTAGTGCGGTCAAAGGCATAACCAACTAACAAGGTGATAACAGCACCCAAGACCATGGCTTGGGCCACACCCATCTTAATAGCAGGAACCCAAACGTTACCGACAACGAGGATCGTGATCGGAACGAGCGGCATGATAGCTTTAATGGGATTGGGCTTGAAGTTATCGTCTTTTTGAGCTTCAACGTCAACCTTTTCACCCTTGTGGTCGCCCAAGAACATACAGACAACGAGCAAACCAACAACCAAGATCACACCGCAAAGAATAGACCACATAGCGTGGAAGGCGATGAAGTCCATAACGTCGATGCCGGCCATTTCAGCAACGAACGGGTTGTGGGACGTACCCGGAGAGAGGTAAGAACCGATCGTACCGCCCATCACAGCAGCAGCGGCAGCGGCGGGTTTGATACCGGCGCGTAACATCACCGGAATCAACGTGGAGCCCACGGCAGCAGCACAACCGGCTGCAGACGGAATAGCGATGTTAATGAAGAAGGTCACAGCCGTGCAGATCGGGATCAAGAAGACGCCCAAACCGCGGATCGGAGCGGCCAAATAGTGAACGAGGCTGCGGTCACATTGAGTGTAATTTGCAATGAATGCAAAACCCATTGACGAACAGATTGCCATCACCAAAGAGTTATTGGTCATGGACTTAGCAAACGAATTCAACGCACTCAACGGATCCATGGATACCAAGCAGAGCACGAAACCGGCTGTAAAGAGCACGAGACGCGTTTCCAATCGTTTGATCAAGGCATACACCGTCAAAATCGTAACGGCAATTGCCAGCCATTCAAGCAACGACATGAGAAATTCCCTGTAAAAGGTTAAAAACACGAGAAATAGCCGCTCTTAACGGCGGTTTTCTCACTGCGTTAAGTATCCTACACTTTCGCAATTCTGCCCACAGGGAAATCCCTGTAACGAAGCGCTTTCTGTGCCGAAGTTTGTAAATTTGCAAACTTGTTTGATTCAGAACAACAAAGGATGATGCCAGGATTAAGATATATATTCTAATTGATTGATATTAAAGAACTTAATGTAAATTTAAGATTGTTTTCTAGTTCGTAAAATCCCTACAATTAGACTGTTTATTTTCTTTCTTGGAGATTCGCTATGTCAGAGTTGCAACAAAAAGGATTGGAATTTGCAAAAAAAATCTTTGACGATATTCGTGCGATGAGTACGGATGTCCAAGGTGTTACACGTCAGGCTTTTTCGGCCAAAGAAACTGAAGTTCTCGACTATTTAACGAAGATTGGCCAATCTTTACAGTTGGAAATTACTCCGGATCGAGCAGGTAACGTGTGGATGACTCTGCCGGGTAAAGATCGTTCCTTGCCGGCTTTTGTCGCCGGCTCGCACGTCGATAGCGTCCCGCAGGGCGGCAACTACGACGGTCTCGCCGGTGTAACAGCAGCGCTGACAGTGGCATGGTGGATGAGACAAACGGGGTTCCAGCCTGTTCGTGACTACACCGTTTTGATGATGCGCGGAGAAGAGAGTTCTTTCTTTGGTAAGGCCTATATGGGTTCTTTGGGCATGTTGGGCAAACTTACTGCTAAAGATCTCGCTTTAAAGATTCGCGATGGTTCCTGCACGTTGGCAGAAGCCATGCAGTCTTGTGGTATTGATACGGAGGCTGTTTCTGGTGGAAAACCATTGGTTGATATTGATCGGATTGCGGCGTTTGTGGAACTGCATATTGAACAGGGGCCGACGCTGGACGCTCAGAAACAAGCCCGTGCCGGTATTGTGACGGGTATTCGAGGCAACATTCGTCATAAGGCTGTTCGCATTTTAGGTGAAGCAGCTCACTCAGGAGCGACGGATAAACCTTATCGACATGACGCGTTGATGGCCTTTACGGATTGGATGCAACGCGTTGACCGTGCTTGGGATCGATGGTTAGTTCAGGGCGAAGACTTGGTGTTTACTGTGGGTGTTTTGAAAATGGCTTCCAGCGCAGCCATCTCAGTTATTCCCGGAGAGGTGACATTCTCGGTGGATATTCGTAGCTTGAGCGCAGATACGGTTAAACGTTTCCATGACTTGATCCAAAAATACGGCGAAGAAGTGGCTTCTGAACGAGGAGTCAAGATTGAGTATGATCCCGCTTTGGTGACGGCACCTTCCGGAGTGGATGCAGCATTAAGTGACAGATTAGAAAAAAGCGCTAAGACTGAGGGAATTCCTTGTATGCGTTTGGCTTCCGGGGCTGGTCACGACTCGGCCGTTTTAGGAAACAACGGTATCCCGGTTGCGATGATTTTTGTCGCTAACCAACTCGGGTCTCACAATCCTCATGAAGCCATGAAGATGGAAGATTTCATGCAGGGTACTGATATCTTGTGGGCCGCTGTGTCACATTTTGATGAAAACTAAGAGCCAAACAGAGGGAGTGCTCCGCACTCCCTTTGAGGATATGTATGACGCAAGCAGACGAAAATAGCAGAAAAAGCTGCGTAGTGATTGTGGATGGCTCCCCGTTATTTCGGGAAGCTTTGGCACGTCTTTTACATGCGGATAATGACTTTGGAAATGTCGCTGAGACGGGTGATAAGCAGTTGGGTATGTTTTACATTGACAGACTTCAACCCGATTTAGTCATCGTTGATATGCACATGAAAAAAGGTGCCGCTATTGAATTGCTTCGTTATGCAAAAGGTCTTCATAATCCGGCCCGAGTCATTATGATGACCGATCGTGATGACAGTGAAGAATTGATGGCAACAGTCCAGCTTCAAGCAGAAGGGTATTTATCCAAATTGATTGAGGTCCAAGAGCTCTTGTCTCAAATTAAAAGAGTTTGTAATGGGAAGGTCGTTGTCAGTAATCGTCTGATGGCGGCTTTGACTCGGGCGTTTAGGGACGACACCGGGGAGGTTGATCGAGATCTCAACTGTTTGACCAGTCGGGAAAAAGACGTGCTGAAGTGTTTGTCTATTGGAATGAGTAACCAGCAAACAGGGGAGTATCTTTCAATTCAGTTAGGCACCGTTAAAGTGCACGTGAAGCATATTCTGAAGAAAATGGGTTTTGCTTCACGTACACAGGCTGCATTGTGGGCTCGTGATCGTGGCGTCACTATCTAGGTTAGCGACAAAGATAAGCGCGGCCAATGTGCGTGATATTTTCTAAAGAGTTATCTTCGTCCGTGGCGTTGATGGTTTCTGTAATTACAACAACATTAGCGCCTAACTCAGCAGCCTCATTTCTTAAATCATTTCTGGCTCCCAACGCTAAATTGCTATTGGATGTCAAACTTCCCGTAAGCCAGTTCCCTTGAGAGCCTGCGATTTCTCCTTTATAGGTGCATTGGTATTGGGCTGGCAAACTTTGAACAATAACGACCTTTTGCCCCTGTGGGGATACAGAATTGGCCATGCAGCCTGTCAGAAGAGCAATCGTACAGGAGGCCATTGCTAAAAAACGAAAGCGCATTTTTTTCCTTCCTTTTAACAAGTTTCCTGAATAGTGTACCGAATTCAAAATTGAATACCCAAAAAACAAACGCGACCCGAAGGTCGCGTTTGTTTTTATTCAGTCAAAACTGAGGATTACTTCCACCAGTTGTTAACCGGTTCGTACTTAACGATCGGTTCGCCGCTTTCAACAAGGGCCTTACCGTTGCTGTAGTACGTCCACATCGTCATGGAACCGCAGGCGATCATCAAAACGACCACGCAGTACATGATCTTACGGAGGGCTTCACGGTTACCGGCGAAGACGTCCCACTTGACACACAGACGATACAAACCGATCATGCCGTGCAATTCAGTGGCCACCAAGAAGATGAACGTCCAAAGCAAACCATTGTGATAGGTGTGGACGGAAGAAAGGTTCGGGCCAATAGCGTGCGGGTCGAGCAACATCGGGGTGACGTGCGGGAAGACCATACCGGTCAAGATCACAGCGGTCACGATTTGAACGATCCAAAGCGTGGTGTCGCGGTGAGCAATGAATTGGTATTGGCTCTTGATGTTATGGAACATACGATAGCTCGTCGGGAAGCGACGCAAAGCCATCAAAGCGTGGATGATCACCAAGAGGGTGATAGCGCCGATCAAAACGACGTGCATCCAAGCATGTTCCTCGCCATCGATCGGATAGCCGCCGGAGAAAGCGACCAAGTTCCAGAACACATCCTTGCCCAATTGAATAGAGCTTGTGAAAGCCATGTGGCAGAACAGGAACAAGCCAAGCAACAAGCCCGTAACGGATTGGGCAACGTCGCAGTAGGCCGGCCATCTGCTCTTGCGCTTGGCATTGCGCAATTCCACACCAGCGATGACTTCTTCAGACGTCGGGGTGTTGGAATACTTTTCTTGATCAGAGGTATACATCGACATGATGAAATTTAACCTTTTATTAAGAAGTTATGTCCTAAATTCAAAACGCGGTCCAAGCGCTTTGATGACGTTTAAAAACACAAACAGACAGAACGCTTCAGCGCTCCGACATGCGTATCATCCTCTCTTTTTCATTAAAAAGGTTTGAGTTAGATCAGATGTTTTCTGCTTTTTTCAGATTAATTTAAGTTTTTATAATCAAAAATACAGGGTTAACCCTTATGAAAGTATTTCTAAACTGTAAGTTTAATCAAAAATACTAGGGTTAACCCTTAATTTTATTGTTTGAATAGTTTTTTAGAGCGTACCGTACAAGCGGTCACCCGCATCACCTAAACCCGGAACAATGTATGCCTTTTCATTCAAGTGATCATCCAAACTTGCGGTATAGACTTCAACGTCGGGGTGAAGTTTTTGGAAAGTTTCTACGCCCTCGGATGCGCAGAGCAACGACATGAAAATAATGTTTTCGCCTTTAACACCGCGTTTTTTCAGAACTTCAACTCCGTGTGCAGCAGAATATCCGGTTGCCAACATCGGATCTACTAGGAAAAATGTGCGGCCTTCTAAATCCGGCAATTTAACCAAGTATTCAACCGGGCGTTTATTTTCATCTCGGTACATGCCGATATGACCCACGCGTGCAGAAGGCATTAGTTCCAAAAATCCGTCGGCCATACCCAGACCGGCACGTAGGATGGGAACAATGACGGGCTTCTTATCGGCAAGAAATGGAGCGTCGAAGCGGCAAAGAGGCGTTTCAATGCTGTGAGTAGTGAGCGGTAAATTCCTCGTGACTTCGTAACCCATTAGCAAAGCAATTTCTCGAAGTAGGGCACGGAAATCCTTTGTACAGGTGTTCTTATCGCGCATGATGCTGAGTTTGTGTTGAATCAGAGGGTGATCAACAATGTGTAAATGGGGAAAACGAGGATCATGTTGCATGAAAAGTACTCCTTCTGAAAATTCTTCACCATCTTAGTCGTTTTCGAAGGGGTGGAAAAGTAATTTTTCAAAAAATCGTAACGATAAAGCCTGGCTCGTGATACAGTTATGAAGTTCATTAACGCAAAAAATCGAGAACAGCCATGCATTTGAGAACCGTTTTCCTACTGTTGTTGTTTGTCCTTTGTTCTGTTTTCTTAGTGGTTAACTGGGAAGGCGTCATGGCAAATGTCAATGTGAATTTGCTCTATACGGAGATACAGGCTCCCTTGGGACTCATTCTGTTGTTAGGACCCGGTTTGGTTATTTTGATTTGCTTGGTTTACGGCTTTGTCCAACAAGCTGCCCTATCAATGGAATTGCGTCGTGTTAATAAACAGCTTCAGCAGGCGCGAGATCTGGCTCAAAAAGCCGAGCAATCCCGTTTTGTGGAATTGAAAAATGAGATGCAAAAGCAGATTTTGGAGTTACAAAATCAGAGCGCATCTCGCCATTCTTCCTTAATGGCAGCGGTAAATGGATTGCAATCGGCTGTAGACGAGAGTGCGCAGGAAACGGTGAATTCGCTTTCAGCTAGTGTAGGGGAAGTGGAAGACCGTCTATCCCAGTTAGTTGAGATGGCCGCAGGTAAAGACATTACTATTGGGGAAAAGAAAATAACGGATACGACGAAGGAAAAATAAAATCTATTGCATAAAAAATGGCGGTAAATCCCGCCATTTTTTAACGTTTTGAGACCTTTCTAACACACCAATCGCCAAAACTCTGTATCACTTGGACAAACACAACAAGAATTAAAACAACGGTCCACATGACGTCAGGCATATACCGATTGTGACCATAACGAATGCCGATGTCGCCTAATCCGCCTCCGCCGATTGCACCAGCCATGGCGGAGTAACCCACTAAGGTAACGATAGCAATCGTCACGCCTGCGACAATGCCAGGCATGGCCTCGGGAATAAGTACCTTATTGATGATTTGCATGTTGGTGGCTCCCATGGATTGAGCAGCCTCAATAAGGCCACGATCAACCTCACGAAGGCTGGTTTCAACTAAGCGAGCGATAAAGGGAGCAACCCCTATTACGAGCGGCACTAATGTTGCTGTGGTGCCAATCGTTGTTCCGACAATCAAGCGAGTGAGCGGGTAAATAGCAACCAGCAAAATGATGAAAGGGGTTGAACGCACGGCATTTACAATGACGCCCACAATGGCATTTGTAGCCAGTTTGGGCATTAAGCCGCCCTTGTCAGTTACATGTAAAAGAACACCTAAAGGGATGCCAATGATGCTACCAAGGACACCACTTCCGATCACCATAATGACGGTTTCTACAAAACCTTCCCCTAAAAGGGCGACAATGTCTGCATTCATACTAAGGCTACCTCTTCATACTCAACCTGATTGTCATTCAAAAACTGTAACGCAGCCCGGTAGTTTTCATAGTTGGGGCTTTCGGCCAAAATTGTGAGCATACCGAAACTGGTCCCTTTCAACTCCTCAACTTGTCCCTGCAAGATATTGAAATCGATTTCAAAGCGACGGGTGATGATAGACAAAACAGGCAATGTGACTTCAGAGCCTACAAAGGTCAATCGGAGAAGTTTGGCAAAGCGGCCATTATTAACAGCGCTTTCTATCCGCTCGCGCACGGTGTTGTAGATTCGTTGCGGCATGTCGTGAACAACAACGTCGGCAAGCATGGCGCGTGTTGTCGGGTGTTTAGGATGGCGAAATACCTCAAGTACTGTTCCGCTTTCCACAATTTCACCTTTGTCCATCACAACCACGCGATCACATATTTGTTTGACCACTTCCATTTCGTGGGTAATCAAAACGATTGTGACGCCCAAGGTTTGATTAATTTTTAGCAACAGATCCAATGTAGAGCGTGTTGTTTCGGGATCCAAAGCACTGGTTGCTTCGTCGGAGAGCAAAACAATAGGATCATTAGCCAGAGCTCTAGCAATGCCGACACGCTGTTTCTGACCACCGGACAATTGACGAGGATATTTGTCTTTATGTTCAGACAAACCAACAAGGTCAATTAAATGGTTAACTTTGCGGTTAATTTCTTCTTTTGGGACGTTATGCAGCTCAAGTGGCAGAGCGATATTGTCAAATACAGTGCGAGAACTCAGCAAATTGAAGTGCTGAAAAATCATGCCAATCTTCGAGCGAATTGTGCGCAGCTGATCAGCGTTCATCTCATTGAGAGATTCGCCGTTGACTCGAACGCGTCCTTGTGTGGGTTTATTCAGGAAATTAATCGTTCTGACAAGAGTTGATTTACCGGCGCCAGAGCGGCCGATAATTCCAAAAATTTCCCCCTTATTGACGTGAAGGGTTACATCTTTGACGGCGTGAACTGTTTTGCCGTCAGGAGTACTAAAGGCTTGAGAGAGGTGCTCGATGTCAATCATCGTATTAAACCCAAGAAGAATGAAGCGCTAAGCCTATCACAGAAAAAAGGTGCAGATACAAAAAAACTCGTCCAAAGGAACGAGTTTAAGAGATGGTGCCGGTTAGAAGACTTGAACTCCCGACCTTCGCATTACGAATGCGCTGCTCTACCAACTGAGCTAAACCGGCTTTCCATTTTCAGCCTCCCGTTTTGGGAGAAGCAGAATTATGCCGTAGTTTTTTTTATTTTGCAAATGACCTAAATTTCCCGCAAAAAAGCTAAACGGATGTCTAAATTTTTTTGACCAACTTTTTGACAATGAAGAGGTATTCTTCTTCTGTCACTGGTGTAATTGATAAGCGATTGCCCTTTTGTAACACCCGCATTTGAGCTAGTTCAGGATACTTACGAAGTTCAGAAATGCTGATCAGTTCTATAGCTTCATCAGCGCGAATATCTACACAAACCCAGCGAGGGCTTTGTCGGGAAGATTTCGGATCATAGTAAACACTGCTTTGGTTAAATTGTGTTTCATCCGAATGAGCACGGCTGGCAACATGAGCTAAGCCTACGATACCGGGTTGAGCGCAAGATGAATGGTAGAAGAGAACAGGATCACCGACAGTCATCTGATCTCGCATGAAGTTGCGAGCCTGGTAATTACGAATGCCGAACCAAGGCACAGTTTGCTGAGGCATTTCCAGCACACTTTCGAATGAGCACTCGGAGGGCTCGGACTTCATCAGCCAATATTTTTTCATTGGGATAAGACAAGGCAAGAGCAAAAGAAAAGTTCCCGATAAGCGGTGCCTTGCATCCTGAGTCCGAAGAGTCAAGATTGGTCGCCTCTGAGACGGGTTTCGGGGAAGCAACACGTGCCTCCACACAGCCGGCCCCAAGTCCAGCAACCGGTTTGGATAAGCATTGGAACAAGGAATCTTAAAGCACTATCCGCCTACCGGGAACAAGATAATTGTCGTACAGATTGATTAAAATTACAAACAAAAAATAGAAAATCAGAAAATATTAGCCGGATCTGCTGTCGGTCAAAATTACCACTGGACAAGGCCGCTAAAGTGTGTACCTAAAATGACTACGCCAAAAATAATCCGGTACCATCCAAAGGGCTTGAAATCGTTGCTGGAAACATAACGCAAAAGCCATTTAACAACGATCAATGCGCTAATAAAAGACACAACAAAACCGATGCTAAAGCCCCAAGTCATGTCAGATGTCCAGACAAAACTGTGTTCATTGGAGACTCGTAAAAAAGTTTTTCCCAATGAGTAAACAGTGGCGCCGAAAATAGTAGGAATTGCTAGAAAAAAGGAAAACTCTGTGGCGGCCTTTCTTGACAGACCTAAGACCAAGCCGCCAATGATGGTTGAACCAGAACGGCTTGTTCCTGGAATCATAGCAATACATTGCATACAACCGACAAGGAAAGCATCTTTAATGGTCATGTCATCCATTGTCTGAACACGAGGCGCATATGAACGTTTTGCATGCAGGTTTTCAATCCAGAAAATGATCAAGCCACCGACAACAAGAGCCGTTGCAACAGTTACTGCGTTAAATAACAGCCGTTCGATCATATCGGCAAAAATCACCCCTAATACGGCAGCCGGCAGAAACGCAACAACAATATTGATGGCTAATTGCTGCTCTTTTCCAGATTTAAACAAATGGGTGAGAATATTCCAAAGCTTTACCCGGTAGAACCAACAAACTGCAAAAATGGCGCCGGCTTGAATGGCAATGCTGAAAGTGTTGACTTCAGGGCCATCGAAATTGAGCAAGTCTCCAGCAATGATTAAGTGGCCAGTGGACGAAATAGGCAGAAATTCTGTCAAACCTTCCACGATGCCAAGAATGAACGCTTTGATTTGATAAATGAGATCCATACTTAAACCGATTATTTCCGTTTAAAAACAAGGTCCCAAACACCATGGCCCAAACGTTCACCGCGAGCGTGGAATTTTGTCATTGGTCGCTCAGTGATGGGATTGGCCATAACAGGGGAGTAACCATCATACAGATTGCTTAAAAGAGGCTCATTTCGTAAAACCTCCAGCATTTGTTCGGCGTAGTTTTCCCAGTCCGTCGCACAATGAATATATCCACCCGGTTTAATTCGTTGCACAAGGTCATGGATAAACGGTTGTGCGACTAGACGCCGCTTATGATGTCTGGCTTTTCTCCACGGATCTGGGAAATAGATATGAACGCCTTGGAGACTGTCAAAAGCAATCATGTCTTTGACGACTTCAACCGCGTCATGCTGAATAATCCTTACATTAGTTAAGGCCATTTCATCGAGCCGTTTGGCCAACGCGCCGACACCGGCGGAAAAAACTTCGCAACCTAAAAAATTAACTTCCGGGTGCATCTGTGCAATAAGGGCAGTCGTCTCTCCCATACCGCAGCCAATCTCCAACACCCATGGAGCCTCACGTCCGTAAAGTTCTGTCGGATTAATGAGCTTTTGTTCATATTCAACCGCGTATCGGGGGAGCAACTCTTCAAGCGCGCGCTTTTGAGCTTGGCTGATATGGCCGCGGCGCAGAGTAAAACTGCGGATATGTTTTTTCTTGAACGCCTCAATTTCTTCAGCGCTCAGGACTTTTCTTTCGGTCATACTAGAAAAAAACGGACTCTTGGGTCCGTTGCAATAAGGAAATTGGAGCGGATGAGGGGAATCGAACCCCCGTCATAGGCTTGGGAAGCCTCTGCTCTACCATTGAGCTACATCCGCAAAAGCAGGCTTGCTATTTTACTGAAATTTCAGAAAAAATGGCGATAAATCACTAAAACTGCCTATGTCTCTATAATCGCAAGGCTTTTTTCATTTTAGGATCAATATGAAGCAATTTATTTCTGATTTCCAGGCGTTTATCAGCCGTGGCAATGTTGTTGATATGGCTGTCGGTGTGATCGTCGGCGCGGCATTCACGGCTATTGTGAATTCTTTGGTTAAAGATGTGATCAATCCCATTCTCGGCGTTTTAATCGGTTCACAAGATTTCTCGAATTTTTTCTTTGTGCTTTCCATGCCGGAAAATTACACCGGCCCCATGTCCTATGACGCATTAACGAAGGCCGGTGCCGCCGTTTTTGGTTACGGTGCTTTTTTCACCGCTGTCTTTCATTTCCTCTTGATGGCTTTGGTGGTTTTCTGTTTAGTTCGTGTTGTCAATAAAGTTCGTACGGCTGCTGAGGCTAAGTTAATGGCTAAGAAAAAGGAAGAGGAGCAAGCCGCTAAGGCCGCTCCTGCTCCTATTCCAGCTGATATTGTTCTGCTACAGGAAATCCGTGATTTGCTCAAACAGCAGTCTGAAAAATAAGAAAAAAGGGGCGAGACGCCCCTTTAGTGATCACATTGTTAGTGATTAGTAGTTTTCGGCTCGTACTTCAAAATAGCTTTGAGCATAGCCGCAAACTGGGCAAGCCTCAGGAGCCTTAACGCCCATTACAAGGTGACCGCAAATGCGGCATTCCCACATTGCCTGACCGGCCTTTTCAAAAACTTGCTTCATCTCAACGTTTTTGAGAAGTTTGCGATAGCGTTCTTCATGGGCCTTTTCAATAGCGGCAACAGCGCGGAACTTAGCAGCTAATTCGCTAAAGCCTTCTTCCTCTGCGTCTTTTGCGAAGCCGTCGTACATATCGGTCCATTCGTAATTCTCACCTTCTGCAGCAGCGCCGAGATTCTTGGCCGTATCTTGGATCCAGCCTAAGGCATCGCACCACAGGCGAGCATGTTCTTGTTCATTGCGAGCCGTTTGCAAGAAAATAGCGGCAATTTGTTCGTAGCCTTCGCGCTTAGCCACTTCAGCAAAGTAGGTGTACTTATTGCGAGCTTGAGACTCACCGGCAAAAGCGGTCATCAAATTCTTTTCTGTCTTGGTGCCAGCCAATTGTCCGCAGGCTTTTTTGGGTTCTTCGACAGGCTCAAAAAATTCAATTCCCTTCTTGCAGATAGGGCAGATGTAATCAGCGGGCAGTTCACCTTCACATTCGTGAATATAACCGCATACTTTGCAACGGTATTTCATTTTCTTTTCTCCTAAAGATGCACTACGGTCCGTGTAGTGCGTGTGTAAAAGTTTTTCGGCCAATTCCGATAAAGGATGACCATAAAATTGTTCGTAAATACGCTTGATTTCTTCGTTTTCGTAGCTGGTACGGTGTGCCCTGTCCAAGCCACTGTCACGGGCGTATAAAGCATCAATTCGCTGCTGGCGAGTGAGGTCCTCTTGCCCCCAATTTAATTTGGGCTGGCCGCCACCTGAGATACAACCTCCGGGACAGGTCATCACCTCGATGAAGTGATAAGTTTTTTCTCCCTTATTGATTTGATCAATCAATTTTCCGGCGTTGGCCGTACCGTAAACAACGGCTACTTTTAAAGTCAAATCAGCAATTTGAACACTGGCTTCTTTTACGTCCGTCAAACCTCTGACCGGTTGAAGATCATAAAATTCAGCTGGGGCTGCTTGTCCTGTCACCAGAAAGTATGCGGTACGTAAGGCCGCTTCCATAACTCCACCGGTGTTCCCAAAAATAACGCCGGCACCGGATCCCTCTCCCATTAAGCGGTCATAGTGAGAAGGAGTAATGTCATCAAAACCGATTCCCTTAGATTGGGCCCACTCGGCTAACTCGGTTGTTGTAATAACGAAATCCGTGTCACGGATAGATTCATCGCCGTGATAGTGGCCACTGCTGTTGAACTCCTCGCGGCGGACTTCAAATTTTTTCGCGGTACAGGGAGTTAAAGCAACGTGGATGATTTTTTTAGCATCCAGTGCATTTTCACGTGCAAAATAAGTTTTGACCGTGGCCCCTTGCATACCAATCGGACTTTTTGCGCTGGAAATATTGGCAATTATTTCCGGGTGGAACGTCTCAGCGTATTTGACCCAGGCGGGACAACAACTGGTAAATTGCGGCAGAGGAGCGCTCTTTTTCGTGATTCTTTGCACTAATTCAGAAGCCTCCTCCATGATCGTGAGGTCTGCAGCAAAGTTGGTGTCGAGCACATAGTCTGCGCCGAGCTGACGCAAAAGCCCTACCATTTTTTCTTCTTCAAAGCGCCCAGCTTCAAGTCCGAAGGCTTCTGCAAGAGCCACGCGGACAGCGGGAGAAGTGGAAATGACGACAATACGCTCAGGATCGTCAATAGCTTCCTGTACTTGAGAATACTCATTGCGACCTAGAAGACTTCCAGTAGGACAGACGTTGATGCACTGGCCACAGTGAATACAGATGGCTTTATCGCCGGTTTTTGTTAAATCGTAATGACCGTGTACGCCGATATAGTCTTCGCAAACTTGACGGCACATGGAACAGTTAACACATAAAGATTCATTACGAATCAGTGCGGGATTATCCGGCTCGACAGCGACACGAACATCCAATGATTCATGCTTAGACATAGAATCTCCCAAACTCAAGATAGGCCAATGGGTGTAAAGGGGTTTGTTGTGAGTATAAGAATGAGGTCAACAAAAAACAATTCAAGTTGTCCGATTGGCCAATAGTTTTTATCTATGAAAAAGGCGTTTTTGATAGATACAAACAATCAAAAACGCCTTAAGAAGAGATTATTTCTTTTTTGAGGAATGATTTCCCTTTTCCTCTTTCTCATCATCGTGTTCGTAAGGGCTATTCCAAAACTTTGTGTCAGGGTTTTCTCTGCACCAACTGACAAAACCGTAGATGATGATAAGAGGCAAAAGTATCCAGTTCAGCAGGAAATCCAACCAATCCATGAAAATCTCTTAACGATGGTAAGAGGTGACTAAATCCACTTCCTCTTTAGCACCCAAGAAAACCGCAACGCGCTGATGCAGTCCTTCCGGAATGATGTCCAAAATATCCTCTTTCCCATTGGTGGAACGACCGCCGGCTTGCTCCACTAACCAGCTCATTGGGTTGGCTTCGTACATCAGACGTAATTTTCCGGGTTTAGATGGATCACGGTCATCACGCGGGTACATAAAAATACCGCCGCGATTGAGGATACGGTGAACTTCCGCAACCATTGCGGCAACCCATCGCATGTTGTAGTCTTTGCCACGTGGTCCGGTTGTGCCCGCCAGTAATTCGGTGATGTAACGTTGCACCGGAGCTTCCCAATGACGCATGTTGGAGCAGTTAATGGCGAACTCTTTGGCTTGAGGAGCAATTTCAAGTTTTTCGATTGTTTGGTAGAAATTACCGGTACCTAAATCAAGAGTGAAAAGCGTTGTTCCAAAACCTAGTGTAAAGACCAATTGGGTTTGCGGACCATAAATGACGTAACCGGCGGCTAGTTGTTTTCTACCGGGTTGCAGGAATTCTTCATCTTTAACGTCACGGTGAGCAGTGCCGGCCGGAAGGATGGAGAAGATGGTGCCAATGGAGACGTTGATGTCAATATTGCTCGAACCATCAAGCGGATCAAAGAGCACCAGATACGGACCAACATCGCAATTTGCCGGAACTTGAAGGGCATGATCCATTTCTTCGCTGGCTACGCCACTGACAAAACCGCTCTCAGTACAAGCTCGACACATGATGTCGTTGGCAATAATGTCGAGTTTTTTCTGCGTTTCACCTTGAACATTTTCGCTGCCGGCAGAGCCCAACACACCGGCTAATGCTCCTTGACTGACTTTAAAGCTGATTTCTTTGCAAGTACAGGCTAAGTGATTGATCAAGGCTGTCAACCGAGGATCAACTCCATGATGCGTTTCCAAATCATGGAGGTAGAGGTCTAAAGTTTTTGCCATCTTAAAAATCCTTCTCAAAATTAATGAGTTGCATTGTTGAGCGCTTTGCCAACGACCTCTTTGAGATCTGAAGACAAATTGGGTTGCGAATAAACATATTTGAGCGCACTGAACATTAGCTTAGAGCATTCCGGGGTGTATCGACGCCAATTGTCTAGGCAGCGGGCTAAACGACTCGAAACTTGTGGATTAATTCTGTCGAGTTTAAGTACCTGCTCGACCCAGAGTTTGTACCCTGCGCCATCTGGTCTATGGAACTCAGCCAGATTGTTTTGAAAGAACGCTAAAACGAGCGAATAGACGTTGTTGGGGTTGTGTACGTTGTAACCAGGATAGCGCTCAATCAGATTTTGTACTACGTCAACGATCGGACATTCGTCCATTGGAACGGTAGCGGTTGCTTGGAGCGTGAACCATTTGTTAATCAATAACGGTTCTTTGCGCCATTCAGCTTCTGCCGCTTCCAACAAGGTAAATTTCGTTGGCGATGCGCTGTTTACGATGATTCTTAGTGCATCCAGACGCTCGGTCAGGTTTTTGCTAGTTTCAAAAATTTGACGAGCACGCAATAGCGACTTGGCATTGCCGCCGGCTAAAAGCAATTCAAAGCAGAAAGCACGCATTGCCCGCTTTCCGGCCTCAGTGGCGCTCGGAGAGTAAACGGGATTAGGCGCGTTGTCATCAAAGACACGCATGATAACGTGCGAGAACTGTCGTCCGAGTTGTTCTCTTAATGAACGAATGGCGGCACGAATCGCAATCGGGTTAATCATCGGCTGTGATTCGGCGATACGGGTTTCGCTGGGCAGTGTCAGCGCGATGGCTTTAAACGCCGGGGAAACGCTCTTGTCCGTCAACATGGATTCAAAGGCGTTTCTGTAGTGCGGATTAATGACCATGCGCGTGCCGCGTTCAAAATCAGCCACCATCTCGTTGATACAGAGAAGCGATAACTCTTCCATCGCCTGTGCTCGATTAAAGGCATCGTTGTCACATTGGCTCAAAAAGACGAGCTCTTCGGGCGTGTAGTTGTAATCAACGATAACCGGAGCAGAGAAATTTCGGGCTAAAGAGGGGATTGGTTGCTCTTTGACGCCAACAAATACCCAAGTATGCTCTTCATCGGTTAGTTCTAAAACACGAGACGTTCCCTTAGCGGTCGTTTCTTCTTGTAACTGCAAAGCGATGGGAGTGCCCTTACTGTTGAATAAAGCGATATCAAAAGGAATAAAGAACGGTTCCTTCTTGTCCTGTCCCGGGGAGGGCGGGCAGAATTGCGTCAATGTAACGGCATACGTTGCACTTTGAGCATCCCAGTGTGTGCGAACGCGTACATGAGGAGTTCCGGCTTGTGAATACCAACGCTTAAATTGATTTAGATTACGCATATTGGCTTCAGCCATTGCATTGAGAAAATCTTCGCAAGTGGCGCAACTGCCGTCGTGCTCTCTGATGTAGAGATCAAGCCCTCTCTTGAAACCGTCTTTTCCCAAAAGCGTCTGAAGCATGCGAATAACTTCTGCGCCTTTTTCGTATACCGTGGTGGTGTAGAAATTATTGATTTCTTCGTACGATTCCGGACGAATCGGATGGGCCATGGGGCCGGCATCTTCCGGAAATTGTCTGTCGCGCAAATAACGAACATCTTCAATGCGTTTAACCGCTCGGGCTGTGGAATCCCCCAACATATCAGCTGCGAATTCCTGTTCACGGAAAACCGTTAAGCCTTCCTTCAAAGTGAGCTGGAACCAATCTCGGCAAGTGACACGGTCACCGGTCCAATTGTGAAAATATTCGTGTCCGATGACACTTTCAATTCGTGCAAAATCGCGGTCTGTTGCAACCTGTGGAGTTGCCAACACACAGCGAGAATTAAAAATGTTCAACCCCTTATTTTCCATTGCGCCCATGGTGAAGTCATCGGTGGCGACAATCATGAAGCGTTCCAGATCAAGCTCCAGACCAAAGCGTTCTTCATCCCAAGCAATAGCGCGCTTCAAGCTTTCTAAAGCAAATTCCGTTTTATCCAAATTGCGGGGTTCAACCCAAATCTGTAAAAGTGCCTTTTTCCCATTTTTCAGTTGGAATTTTTCTTCTCGGCACTTCAAATTGCCGGCCACTAGTGCAAAAAGGTAGCAGGGCTTAGGAAACGGATCTTCCCAACAGGTGTAGTGCCAATTGCCGTCTAATTCGCCTTCTTCAATTAAATTCCCGTTAGAAAGCAAAACTGGGCAGACTGATTTCGGAGCGTTGATTCTGACAGTGAATTTGGCTGAAACATCCGGTCTGTCAGGGTAGTAGGTTATTCGACGGAAACCTTCTGCCTCACACTGTGTCATGAAGTTTCCGTTTGACAGGTACAACCCCATCAACGAGGAGTTAGCCTGAGGGTTAATGACATTCTCGATTTCAAGCTTAATGTCTTTGGTAATTCCACGAAGCACGATGTCCCCGTTGGGCAATAAAGTGTATTCGGATCTGTCCAATTCACGACCGTCAATGGCGATGCGAACTAAATCCAAATCTCGTCCATTTAGCACCAGGTCGTTATTGATTCGATCTTCATTGGGGCGAATCATCAAGGTACTGTGGACATGTGTTTGCTGAGGGTGAAGGTCAAACTCTAGATAAACTGAATCAACCCAGTGTGTGGGGGGAATGTAATCTTTGCGGAAAACGGTAGCCGACGCCATGCTTAAAACCTCTGAAAATCAGGACGTTTCTTGAGTATTTCAACCCAAACATTGTAAGCATTTAACAGAGATTTTTCTGCTTTCTGGAGACGAATTTTTTATAAGAAGCGAATGCCTTGTCTAACTGAATATGACTAAGAACATATCCTCAGAGTTGTTAAACGAATTTAGAGGAAAATGAGTAGTTGCAGGAAAATTATTGACTTTTTCTTTTGCTTAGCCTCATAAAATGAAGAGCTCCTTTCTCTTTTTTGATGTTTTGATAGAGGAAAGTGAAATGGAGCTTCTGAATGCTTGTGTTCACGATATCAATGGTTATCTCTGGGGAGTGTTTTTCCTAATTCCGTTGTTGTGCGGAACAGGAATTTTTTACACGATCCGCCTTCGTTTTGTTCAAGTTCGTTACTTTGGTTGGGCTGCGCGTTATTTGTTCGGCGGCGCTTCACTTTTTGGGAAAAAGGCAGATCAATCCGGCATGAGTTCCTTTCAAGCGCTAGCAACCGCGGTTGCCGCACAAGTTGGTACCGGAAATGTGGCTGGGACCGCTACCGCTATAGTTTCCGGCGGCCCCGGCGCACTATTTTGGTTGTGGTTGGCGGCTTTTTTCGGGATGGCAACTATTTTTGCGGAGGCTGTCTTAGCGCTGACATTCCGTACTCGTGATGCTTCAGGCCATATTGTCGGAGGACCGGCCTATTACATCACATTAGGTATGGGGGAAAAGTACCGCTTTCTTTCTTACTTTTTCGCCGTTGCCATCATTGTTGCTTTGGGCTGTATCGGCAACATGGTTCAGTCCAACTCCATATCGTTGGCAATGCAATCCGCTTTTGATATTCCACTTTGGGTTTCCGG